>DATMPR010000044.1:0-2768 GCA_035567575.1 Bacteroidia bacterium | reverse complement strand
AGTATCTCTTTACGTTCGGCTTCAACGTCGATTTTCATAGGAGGACAAAATTTGAATGATTAAATTTACAACCAATTTCAAATATATAAAAACTGAAAACCATTTTTCTCTATATATACTACTTTTTTCGCTCTGTTTATTACAGAGGATTGTTTAAAACCTTGCGTCTGCTCCGTTATGAGGGCTATTATGAACGTTTGTTTGGCATTAAAACCTTACAGATAAAAAAAACGAACGACAGAGAAAATTTCCATTATCAGGGCGCAAGTTACTATGTGCTGTTTGAATTGTTTAAAAAACTCCCTCGGATTTTAAAAGACAAAGGTTTTATTGATTTTGGCAGCGGTAAAGGACGTGTATTATTTTGTGCAGAGAATGCAGGTTTTAATAATTTAATTGGTGTTGAATTAGACAAAGATTTAGTTGAAAGTGCAAATGAAAATGTAAAAAATTATTTATTGAAGCGGCCGGAAAGTAAATTTACTTTCAGTTGTGAGAACGCAGCTAGTTACGTAATTACTGATAATGTTGGCACTTTTTTCTTTTTCAATCCATTTTCTGAAAAAATAATGGAACAAGTTATTCTAAACATCACCAATTATCAGAAAAAAAATAATCAAGAGATCTATATTATTTATGTGAATCCGAAATTTAAAAATGTTTGGCTAAACGCAGGTTATGAGATCTATCATACTGAAGGAAACAAGCGTTATACAGAAGCAATAGTGTTCAGGAAAACTGCTCTTTAAATTTATTATGGGTTCCGATTAGAACACTGAAAAAATTAATTCTCCATTATTAAAAACTCCGTCCTTCTGTTTTTAGCACGGCCTGCTTCAGAAGAATTATCTGCAATAGGTTTACTCGGACCATATCCTTTTGCTTTAATACGGTCACCATCTATACCAAAGCCTTCGAGAGTTGCTTTAACTGTGAAGGCACGATTGCTTGATAAAGCCTGATTGGCCGTGGCGCTGCCAACATTATCAGTGTGTCCTTCTATCTCAATTATCATTTTTGGATTTTCTTTTAAATATTCTGCAAAAGTTTGTAATACTCTTTTCGATTCTTCTTTTAAGTCGGCGCTATTACTGTTATAATAAATATCATTGATCACAAAAGAACTTCCAACGTGAGCTGAATCCATTGTTATTGTAATAGGTTTAGGCGGATTGATAAAGCTCGTACCTGTCATGTTTACCACAGCCGAAGAAAATGCCATTCCTCCTCTGTAGACATTTACAACTACATCTTCATTTTTTTTAGAGTTGATTGCGAACATAAATTCGCCGCTAGCCGAATCCACCAACGCTTTTATTTTTTCATTGGTAGTAACAGTTGTTATTTCTACTTGCGCTCCTTTAATTGGCTCACCATCTTTATCCTTTGCAGCGCCTTTACCTAAAGTCATCTCTTCGGGCTGCGCTTCTTTATATAGAGGAAACGAATACAGATCACAACGTCCCATGCCTTTACCGCTCACCTTTTCTCCCTCAAACGATACAAAGTATCCGCTTTGCGCATCGGTACTCACAAAAAAACCTGTATCATCATAAGCGCCATTAATTGGTTTTCCGATATTTTTCGGTTCTATCCATTCTCCTTTTTCATTTTTACGGGCGTAAAATATATCATATTTACCAAAACCTGGATGTCCATTACTGCTAAAATAAAGTGTTTTACTATCAGTATGCAGGAAAGGAGTTTTCTCATCATCTTTTGTATTTATTACCGGTCCCAAATTTTGCGCCGGTCCCCAAATTCCTGTTCGCGAATCTTTATAAGACATCCATAAATCAATTCCTCCAAATCCACCCTTACGATCACTCGCAAAAATAATTGTATTGCCATCAGCAGAAACTGTTGGCTGAGAATCCCAATATTTAGGATCATTGAACGGCACTTTACTAAATGGTTTCCATTCGTCCTCTACATTTTTACTTACATAGATATCACAATTTGCCTGCGGACCGCCTTCGTAACGCATCATGGCAAAATATAAATATTTATTATCCATTGTTATGGTACAGCCGCCCTGATTATCTTCAGTTGCATTAAATGGAAAAGGCATTTCTTCACCTTTATCAAACACTCCGTTTTTATCTTTTACGCTTCGCATAAAAACTTCGCGTTCTTTATCAGTTTGATCGTAAACTACGTTTTTACTATTGATCGGCATTTTGCGCACGAACAAACAATTTTTATCATCGGGAGAAATGTATGCGAGATATTCATCACGTTCGGTGGAAACACCCATTACAACGTGAGGCTCAAAAGACACAGTTAATTTATCTAATTCTTTATCCTGCTTAGATTGTTTGAGCATTCCTTTTGCATTAAAAATTTCGACGTCGTACTCTTTACCAAATTTTTTCTCATCAGTACTTATAAACTTTAAGAATTTATTTAAATATTTTATTGCCGAATCATTTTTCGCCTCATCATAATATCCTTCTCCTATATAATAATAGGGTTCCGAGTGAATATCCGGACAAGAAGCAATTGCTTTCATGAAATATCCGCGTGCGGGAGCAAGTGATTTTTCTTCCAACTTTAAATGAAC
Organism: Bacteroidia bacterium; assembly: GCA_035567575.1. Classification (GTDB taxonomy): domain Bacteria; phylum Bacteroidota; class Bacteroidia; order B-17B0; family Aurantibacillaceae; genus JAHEYG01. The sequence continues at coordinate 205 of DATMPR010000044.1, read as the reverse complement.
CACCATTTCGAAACCCATGCGTAAATTTGCTTCCGCGAAATCAGGGTCTTCTTCCAAACACTGTCTTAAATATTTAAGGCGTTCAGGCTTTGGTGTTTTTTTATCGATACCTTTTAAATATAATTTTTCAAGATTTTTATCAATATCCTTACAATACTTTTTCGACCCTTCTTCTTCGTCTTGCGAAATAAGCGGGAAACATAAA
>DATMPR010000043.1:0-3629 GCA_035567575.1 Bacteroidia bacterium | reverse complement strand
AATATAGTAATATAATCTTTTTATCTTTTAGGCTTTTAGCTTAATAAGAGGTTTTAACCGATAAACCGCCTACAAATCTTTATACACCTAAGTTTTACGGATGGTATCCAAATATAGTTACATTATTTGGTTACTAAATTTGTTAAGTTTTTTAACATGTTTTCCACTAAAAGCTTCAAATTATAATGTTCTTTCCATCCCCATTCGGAACGGGCAGTGGAATCTTCGATACTTGCCGGCCAGCTATCGGCAATTGGCTGCCGGAAATCGGGTTTATAAGTGATTTCAAAGTCTGGAATATGTTTTTTTATCTCGGCAGCTATTTCTTTCGGACTAAAACTCAACCCCGATAAGTTATAACTGGTTCTGGTTTTAATTTTTTCGGCCGGGGCATGCATTAATTCAAGAGTTGCTCTTATGGCATCTTCCATGTGCATCATTGGCAAAGTGGTGTTTTCCGATAAAAAACACTCATATTTTGCATTTTTTAAAGCCTCGTAAAAAATATGAACAGCATAATCGGTGGTTCCGCCACCCGGAGCCGATTTCCATCCTATTAAACCCGGGTACCTAAGGCTTCTTACATCAACCCCAAACTTACTAAAGTACCAATTACACCATCCTTCGCCTGCTTGTTTACTTATTCCATAAACCGTTGAAGGTTCCATTATTGTATGCTGCGGGGTATTTATGCGTGGGGTCGTTGGTCCGAAAACAGCAATAGAACTAGGCCAATATACTTTACTAATGTGTTTTTCTTTGGCTAAGTCTAATATATTAAATAAGCCATCCATATTCAGCTTCCATGCAAAAGCGGGGTTTTGTTCACCGGTTGCGGATAATAATGCGGCTAACAAATAGACTTGCTTTATCTGGTGTTTTTTAATGATATCGAATAAAGCGTTTTTATCTAAAATATCCAGTTTTTCAAAAGGATTTTCGGGTAAAGAAGGAATAGATCTTAAATCGGAAATAATTACATTTTGCGAACCATACATTGCGCTTAACGACAATGTGAGTTCAATGCCAATTTGCCCTGCGGCCCCTATAATTAATACTTTTTGGTCTTTAGTATCCATAAGGTAGATCAGTTTTTTATAAAGGAATTAACGTACCTTTGCAAACGTAACTAAAAATGCGCTGATTTGGAAATTTGATAATGTGCTGATTAATTTAAATTATTAGATCATCAAATTAAAAATCAACACATCTGTATATCAAAAGATCATCATATCAATAATAGTATAACTTGTATTTATATCTATTAAAATGAGTGTATTAGTAAATAGAATTGGAAAAGACGAACTCAAAAAACGTCTTAAGGAAGAATCCTTCAACCGTAAAACGATCTCGTTCTACCGTTACGTAAAAATTCAAAACCCGACTGAATTACGTGATCAGCTTTTTAAACAGTGGAGTGATTTAAATTGTTTTGGCCGAATTTATATTGCTGAAGAAGGAATCAATGCACAAATGAATGTGCCTGAACACAATTGGGATGAGTTTGAAAAACAACTTAATTTCATTGCTGAATTTAAAAATGTTCCGTTAAAATTTGCGTTTGATGGCAACGGAAAATCGTTTTACAAATTAGCCATTAAAGTAAAAGATAAAATTGTTGCCGATGGAATTAAGGATGCAGATTTCGATTCATCCAACACCGGTATTTATTTAAATGCAGTTCAATTTAATGAAGCGATTAATGATCCCTGCACAATTGTAGTTGATATGCGCAATCATTATGAGAGTGAAGTTGGTCATTTTGATCGTGCATATTGTCCGGATGCCGATACTTTCCGGGAGGAATTACCTTTGGTGGTCGAACATTTAAAAGGTATGGAAGATAAAAAAATAGTGATGTATTGCACAGGCGGAATCCGCTGCGAAAAGGCCAGTGCGTATTTAAAACATAAAGGATTTGAAGATGTACATCACCTACAAGGCGGCATTATTCAATATGCAAAGGAAATAAAAGAACAAGGTCTCGAAAGTAAATTTAAAGGCATAAATTTTGTGTTTGATGAACGGATTGGCGAACGCATAACGGATGATGTTTTATCCAATTGCCACCAATGTGGTAAACCATCCGACCGACATGTAAATTGTAAAAATGATGATTGTCATTTGTTATTTATTCAGTGCCCCCAATGTGAAGAAAAATCGAATGGTTGTTGTACCCCTAAATGTATGGAAATAGCCTCCTTACCCATTGATGAACAGCGCAAATTGCGGAAAGGAAGGATAAAAAACGGCCCCGAATGCCTATCGGTTTATAAAAGCCGTTTAAGGCCAAAACTTTCCGAAATAATAAAAAAAGATATATCTTTATAGAACTCTTAAATCGGGATAGAAAAAGAATTAAAAGCAATAAAAAAACAGATCATGAAAAAAGTTTTATTTCCTGCGGTGATTATTTTAATAACGGCTCTTTGGTTGAGCTGCGCAAAGCAGAAAACGACGGTGGAATTTGATATTCCATATTCAACAGATATTGCAATTCCAAGCATGACGGTTGGTAATACGTACACTTTTAACACGCCAAGTGTTATGACTAACATAAATGATGAATTATCAAAAAACGGAACGAATGGTAATTTGATCGGAGAGGTTAAATACACACAATTTGATATCGCAGTTAAATCACCAACGGTTGGGCAAACTTTATCTTTTATCAGATCTGTAAAATTTTATATTGATGTACCAACTTTACCGGAACAGCAAGTGGCTTATAAATATAATCAGTCTAAAACAGCAGGTCCTAATGGCACAACTATAAATGATACTATTAAACCGACTGATAAATCAACTACTCTTCATTATAACGATCCGAATTTAAAAGGACGTTTTATGGAAACCGGAATTTATTTTAAATATCAAATTGATCCGATCTATTCTACTCCACCAATGACAATTACGGTTACACATGTCGTTCACGTTAAAGGTATAAGCGAATAACAAAATGCCCATTTATCATAAACTAGGTAATTTTCCGCAAAAGCGACATACCATATTTCAGTCGCCGCAAGGAAAATATTACTACGAACAACTTTTTGGCACCGAAGGATTTTCTGGATTTTCTTCTCTGTTATATCACACCCATCGTCCAACACAAGTAAAGGAAATTTTAAAAAGCTATTCAGTTGCCCCTAAAGTTGCAGTTGAGAAAAACATTAAAGCATTACTCTTAAAAGGTTTCGATATTAAACCGGCTGCTGATTTTTTAGACAGCCGCAAAACAATTTTATTTAATAACGATTGTCATATTGGGCTAGCTGCGCCAAAACAAAGTATGAAAACATACTTTTATAAAAACGCTGATGCCGATGAATTGTTATTCATTCACAAAGGTAAAGGTGTGCTGCGTACATTCATGGGAAATATTCCTTTTGAATACGGTGATTATTTAGTTATTCCGCGCGGCATGATCTACCAAATGGAATTTGAAACAAGTGATAACCGTATTTTCTATGTTGAAAGTTTTCATCCGCTTTATACACCTAAACGTTATAAGAATGGAAGCGGTCAGCATTTAGAACATTCACCATTTTGCGAGCGTGATTTTAAATTACCGCAAGACCTGGAAACACATGATCAAATTGGCGACTTCCTTATTAAAATAAAAAAAGAAG
>DATMPR010000042.1:0-3501 GCA_035567575.1 Bacteroidia bacterium | reverse complement strand
TAAAGATAAAGAAACCGCATTTATGGAATTATTAAGCGGAAAGTTTGATATGTTAAGCGGAGCTGATGCCTTTAACATAAACGAAGTTTTAGATAAATACGGTAATTTAAGTAAAACCTACGCTAAAAAATTCTTTTTACAGAAGCAAGCTTTTTTGAAAACAGATTACATTGGTATCTTGATCGATGAAAATATTGCATCTGTAAAAAATTCACCTCTTAAAATAAAAGCAGTCAGACAAGCAATTAATTATGCATTCGACCGTGAAAAGATGATCAAGTTTTTGATGAATAATACGGGTACACCTGCGTCAGCGGGTTTTATTCCCCCCGGTCTAAAGGCTTACGATCCTGATAAAGTAAAAGGCTATTCGTACAATCCCGATAAAGTACGCCAGCTATTAATGGAAGCAGGTTTTCCGGAAGGAAAAGGAATGCCTGAAATTACTTTGCACACAGTGGATAATTATAAAGAGCAAGTTGAGTTTATCCAATCACAATTAGCCGAAAACCATATCAAACTAAAGATAAGCGTTGATAAGCCGTCGGTATTACGTCAGGCTGTTGCAGCATGCGAATACACAATGTTTAGAAAATCGTGGTTTGCTGATTATGCCGATGAAGAAGATTTCATGAGTATGTTTTACAGCAAAAACTTTTCACCTGCCGGATTTAATTATACCCATTATAAAAATACTGATTTTGACGTGTTGTTCGAAAAAGCATTGCACGAAACAAGAGATAGCGTAAAAACTGTTTTATATCAGCAAATGGATAATATGTTAATTGACGATGCGCCTGTTATTCCTCTGTATTACGCGCAGGTACTTCGGTTGGTGAGTCATAATATTAAGGGTTTAACTACCAATCCCATGAACTTGATGAACTTAAAAGCTGTAAAAAAAGAAACTTCCGCAGCTAATTAGTTTTTTTGCTTAGCTTTAAATTGTATATTGCATACTACTTCGTAGCCTACGTAGTACGCAGTATAGCAATTTAGCATGAGCGAAATAATAAGCATACCAAACGAAATTGTAGAAAAAGAGTTTTACCGTTCAACGGAAAAATTTCACATCATTGCATGTTGGGTTGGTATTGTCTTAAACCTTGTTTGGTTTGTCGGCGATTATTTTGTTTTACCGGCCTATTGGCTTCCTTTTTTAATTTTCCGGACTGTTGTTTCATCAATCACAGTTTTGCTGCTCTTTACTAAAAAACTTACCGGCTTTAGTATTTACACTATTGTGTTTGTTTTAGTTTTAGGACTCACCATTCAAAACGCTTACATGTGGAGCGTAATGGATCTGGCACATTTGCAAAAGCACACATTTGCTTATATGGCTTTATTCATTGGTGTTGGCATGCTTATTTTATGGAATTTTTGGTTTTCGGTTGCACTTGTTGTAGCAACTGTTGTAAGCAATATTATTTTCTATAAAATTAATTCTCTTCTAACAGTTGATGAATTTTTAATTAACGGCGGATTATTAATTCTTACCGTTGCCATATTCTGTATTTTTCTGATCCGTACCCGCTATAATCTTACCAGAAGTGAAATACGAAGCAGATTAGAATTAGAAAAATCAAAAAATATCATTGAAGAAGAACGGAATATTATTCAGAAAAAAAACCGTGAGATCACTGATAGTTTAAATTACGCAAGCCGGATCCAAAAGGCGGTTATACCTGCCGAAGATGAATTTAAAAAATCGTTTATAGAAAGTTTTGTTTTGTTTAAACCCCGCGACATAGTAAGCGGCGATTTTTACTGGATAACTGAAATCGATAACAAAGTTTATTACGCTACTGCAGATTGTACCGGGCACGGTGTACCGGGTGGTTTTGTTACCATGTTAGGTTTATCTTTTCTAGAGGAGATATTCTTAATTCTAAACATTAAAAAACCCGATGAAGCCTTAAATGTTTTGCGCGAAAAAATTATTAATTCATCAAAAACCAGTCAGGAAAATAGTCAGGACGGCATGGATATTACCTTATGTTGCCTCGATAAAAAAACAAATTTGCTTACTTATGCCGCTGCTAATAACTCATTTTTTGTTTTGCGTGATAATGAGATCATAGAATTGAAAGCTGATAAGCAGCCTTGCGGATTATTTTTTAAATCAAAACCATTTACATTGAATGAATTTCAATTAAATAAAGGTGATTGCATTTATACATTTACCGATGGTTACGCCGATCAGTTTGGCGGACCGGGCGGAGGAGAAGGTAAAAAGTATATGTATAAGCAATTTGAAAATATTTTACTGACCAATCACAAAAAAGATTTCTCACTTCAAAAACAAATTCTCGAAACAGAAATTGATAAATGGAAAGGTGATCTGGAACAGGTGGATGATATGCTGGTGATCGGTGTTCGGATCAGTTAGTTATTTCAAACTTCAATTCTTTTTCGGGATTCCCAACCTTCGAACTTTTTTTGAAATCACCAACTTCAATTTGCACCAGATTAATTTGTTCTTTCAAAAAATCATAAAGCAAACTATTCTGAATAATTACTTGTTTTGGTTTTTCGCATTTTTCAATTTCCATGTAAGTCCAGATAACCTCATCTTCTTTTTCGTAACCAATAAACTTCAAATTTTTTATTTTCCCGTTAAGGTTTACACTTAAACGTTTTGTAATGTAGTCGAATAAAATTTTCTCAACTTCCGGTTTGTTTTTAGGATTAAGAATATCAACGCTTTTATTGCTTGTTTTCTTCAATGCAGTCTCCAGATCATTCGTAAACATTTTACAGGCTATTTCTAACGATTTACTTTTATCGTTGTATTTCATATCTGTAACACTTAAATAAAAAGGATGCGGCTTTCCTGCGAGCAGAAAAAGAGAAAGTAAAATTATGTTCTTGAAAAACAGCATCAATAAATATATGTAAATTTACGAAAATGAACGATTGGCAAATATGGTTTGTAACAGGAATTGAACACATTCTTGATCTTAATGGCTACGATCACATGATGTTTGTTTGTCTGTTAGTATTTACTTACCCGATCACCGAATGGAAAAAATTACTAATGCTAATTACCGCATTTACCATAGGACACTCTCTAACACTGGCTTTAAGCGTTACCAATGTTATTGAATTGCCTCAGCGATACACCGAACTTTTAATTATTCTGACCATCATTGCAGCTGCAATTTATCAATTATTTGTCTCTAAAAATACCCCAAACAGGGTGACCTCCATTTACTTAATTATTTGTTTTTTTGGATTGATACACGGCTTGGGTTTTTCTTATCTTTTAAAAGCCATGTTAGGCAGCGATGAAAGTGTTTTTGTTCCTTTATTGATGTTTAATATAGGTTTGGAGATTGGACAAATTATAGTTGTAATTTTTGTGGTGATTGTATTACTGCTCGTAGGCAAATACGCTAAAACCATCGAAAGGCACTTTAAAACCGGTATTATTAGTGTTATTTTAGTTGTCGCTCTTATTTTATGTTACATACGAATATTAAATCTCTTTCATCAATGAAA
>DATMPR010000041.1:0-3707 GCA_035567575.1 Bacteroidia bacterium | reverse complement strand
TTGAAACCTTTTAACATCTACAATTTAAATTATTGGGCAAAAATAAATTATTTTTTGTTGAATGTCTTTTTTTATTTAAAAATTAACAAATTTTAATTTTAACAATTAAAAAACACTATCAGTATTAATTTTTCATTTTATTAAATGAAAATATCGGTAATTAATTATTATCTCACAGTTCGTTTTTAGTATCGCTTGATCCAATTGTTGGAGCCATTTTATCTTCAATAGCTGACTTCGGTCAAAGTGTGGAACAGAAATTAAAAATGTCGACCTAATTAAGTGTTGTAACCGGTTACTTCACAGAGAAAAAAGCAGAAAAAGGCTGGCGGTTTGTTATAGATCTTCCTAAAGTAGCTTCGTCGGCGTATTCCAATTCATCACCTACTGCAATACCTCTGGCAATAGCTGATAAATTAATATTATGTGGGGTTAATTTGCGGTAAATGTAAAACGATGTTGTTTCACCTTCCATGGTTGCATTCAAAGCTAAAATAACTTCTTTAATAGTTCCTTCTGCCATTCGTGCCGCCAAGGATTCAATATTTAAATGTCCGGGACCAATTCCTTCCATTGGTGAAATCAATCCGCCCAATACATGATATAAACCTTTATACAAACCTGTATTTTCAACAGCCATTACATCGCGGTAATCCTGCACAACACATAATAAAGATTGATCACGTACAGGGTTGGTACAAATTTCACACGAAATACTTTCGCAAATGTTGTGACACTTATCACAAAACTTCAGATCGGTTTTTAATTGTCTTATAATTTGAGCTAATTGCTCGGTATCATTTTGTTTAATTAAATGCAAAACATAACGCAGCGCAGTTTTTTTTCCAACCCCAGGCAATTGGGAAAAGGTATCAACGGCTTGTTCTATTATTTTAGAGCTAAATTGCACGATCGTAAATTTACAGTTTAAGGACGTATGGTTTTCAGCCCAAGTGAGCGAACTATTAACAATTATCAGGCTTTAGTTGTGAAGAATTAATTCATTTAACAATTAAAACTAACCACTAATTCTCCATTTTTACTTCTAAAATCTAACCTCATAAATCGTACTTCAAAAATGTCCCCTGTTCTCATTATAAGTTTCATCGCTCTCTACTTTTGCTTTTTAATGGGCATTGCCTGGTACACTTCACGCAAAAGCACAGCCGAAACTTATTTTTTAGGGAACAAAGCATCCCCATGGTACGCTGTAGCTTTTGGTATGATAGGTGATTCGCTTAGTGGCGTGACTTACATATCCGTACCCGGAAAAGTTGGCGGTTCTCATTTCTCTTATTTGCAATTGGTGCTGGGATATTTTGTCGGGTATTTTATTATTTCGCACATTTTACTTCCCATTTATTATAAACTCAATTTAACATCAATTTACGAATACTTAAAAACCCGTTTTGGGAAAAATACTCAAAAAACAGGAGCATTATTTTTTATCGTATCACGCGTATTAGGTGCGGCGGGAAGATTATATTTAGTTGCGGGTGTAATTCAGTTATTTGTATTCGATCAGTTTGAAGCAATTCATGTTCCATTTTGGGTTAGCGTTTCGGTTATTTTAGGATTAATGTTATTGTACACTTACCGCGGCGGAATTAAAACTTTGGTGTGGACAGATACTTTCCAGTCGGTATTTTTAGTTTTGGGTGTTGTTTTATCCATTGTCGCGATCATTAACAAATTGGATATTTCGTTTACCGATGCCGTTTCAAAAATAATGGGATCTGAATATACCGAAACTTTTTTTTGGGATTGGAAAAGATCGAATTTCTTTTTAAAAGAATTTTTAGGCGGTATTTTTATTGCTGCGGCGATGACCGGCCTCGATCAAAACATGATGCAGAAAAATTTAAGTTGTAAAAGTTTAGGCGATGCACAAAAAAATATTTTCTGGTTCAGCATTATCATGGTTATTGTAAATATTTTCTTTTTATCACTGGGAGCCCTACTCTACATTTATTACAACCAAAGCGGACTGGAAATTCCAACCAACCATGAAACAGGAAAAATTATTACCGATAAAGTGTTTCCGAATCTTGCATTAAATCATTTGGGCGTTTTTGCCGGCTTGGTTTTTATAATTGGATTAACTGCCGCAACCTTTTCGAGTGCCGATAGCGTTTTAACAACCCTCACCACTTCTTTTTACATTGATATTTTAGAATACGATAAAAACGAACAATTAAGTGAAGAACAAAAGAAAAAACGCCGCACCACCATTCATGTTTTATTTGCTGTCATGTTATGGCTGGTAATTTTAATTTTTGATGCACTCAACCAAAAAGCAATTATTGATACCATTTTAATGCTGGCGGGTTATACTTATGGTCCGCTGTTGGGATTATTTACGCTCGGACTATTCACCAAAATAAATTTAAATGATAAACTTGTTCCAATTATCTGTTTAGTTGCACCAGTGGTTACTTACTTATTAGCGAACACCTTTAAATCCATATTAGGCGATTACCAAATAGGAAATGAATTGATTTTAATAAATGGAAGTATCACAATTATAATGTTGTGCTTAATCCAGAAAAGAAGACTGGTTTAATTCCGAAAAAGAATTTTTCTTGCGTATAAAATGTTCTAAAACAACATTTCCATCATAAGCTCTCCCCATCGAATATTTAAAGTTTGGATGTAGTTTTGCTTTCTTACGTTTGGCCAATGTTCTTGGTAACCAACCATAAAAAGCAAAGTGCGCTCTTATCACAGCGAAAAAATGTACGGGCTGTCCGTCAAATAAAAATTTAAAAGCCGCAATTCCATCCAATTTCATTCGCCAGATAATTTTTAAAAATAAAAATAATGGCGGATGATTTTTAGTGAGCGTAGTTAAATTATTTCTGAAATTTAAAAATGTTTTGCGTGAACTTAATTTATTTAAGGTGCCGCCGCCTACGTGATAAACAATACTTTTTGGTTCAACATAAATTTTATAGCCAATATTTTTTAAACGCCAGCACAGATCAATTTCTTCCATGTGAGCGAAGTAATCACCGTCAAAACCGCCCACTTCCCAAAAAGCTTTTGAACGTACAAACATACAGGCTCCGGTTGCCCAAAAAACTTCTGTACTATTGTTGTATTGGCTTTTATCTTCCTCTAAACTATTAAATACTCTTCCTCTGCAAAACGGGTAACCATATTTATCAATAAAACCACCCGCAGCGCCCGCGTATTCAAATTTAGTTTTGTTATTGTAGTCTAAAATTTTGGGCTGACAAGCAGCGATGTTTGAATTTGAATCCATTAATGAGATTACATTTCCGATCCAATTTTCAGTCACCTCAACATCCGAATTCAATAAAACATAATAATCCTGATCAACATGCTTCAGCGCATTGTTATAACCTTGCGCAAAACCGGTATTGACAGGATTTTGAATAATTTGAACTGAAGGGTAATTGTTTTTTAAAAAAGAAATGGAATCATCAGTTGAATTATTATCAGCAACAACTACTGTATGGTTCTTAGAAAATTTTGTAACCGATGGAAGGAATTTTTCCAAAAACAATTTCCCATTATAATTTAAAATAACTACCGCAACTTTGCTTTGTGACATACAATTTAATGGGGGTTATTATAAAAATCGTTGGCATTGTTACCCTGCTGTGTGTCTGGCTGAGTAGCATCCGGGTTTGAGTTACTTTCACGTTTGGTAATTTCAAAGCGCCATCTATCATTATAGAGTT
>DATMPR010000040.1:0-11087 GCA_035567575.1 Bacteroidia bacterium | reverse complement strand
TAGTGTTAGAACCTTTTTTATTGTCAGTTGAATTATTATTATTTTATTTGATAAAAGTAAAAACAGAATAATAATTACCATTACCGTGGGATAAGTTTTTTACACAAACTAAAAAAAATAAATATTTATGATAGTGCAAATCATACATTTGTAAATAATGCTCAAGTATGTAAAAATAGTGTGTCCGCTTTTTAGTAAACTAATTATATTAATAAGTTTCTTCTATTATTCTGGATTAAAAGCGCAACAAAAAGACAGTTTATTGAGTCTCTTGCATTTTTCAAAAGAAGATACAAACAAAGTCAATTTATATCACTCCTTATACAGGAGATGTCTTCATACTTCAAAAGACTCAGCATTACTTTTTTCAAAGGAAGAATTAGCGCTTTCTCAAAAAATCAATTTTAAAAGAGGAGAAATGTCTTCCTACAGTGCAATGGGAACTATTCAGTTTCAAGAAGGGAATTATAATGAAGCAATAAAAAACTATCTATTATGCATTAAAATAGCTGTAGAATTGAGAAACAATGAAAGAATTGCAGCCTTTAACAATAACATAGCAAATGTCTTAACTAGAAATCATGAATTTACGAAGGCGTTAGAATATTATAAAAAATCGCTGGAATTGTTTTCTTCTTTAAAAAATGAAAGAGGTCTTGCAACGACCAATATGAATATAGGAATAGTATACGAACAGCAAAAAGAGTATAATAAGGCTCTTGATTATTTATTTATTAGCCTTAAAACATACAAATTATTAAACGACAAAAAAGGGATTCTGGATACGTACAATAATATTGGCGTTGCATATAAAGAAATTGACAAGGCAAAATCAATGGAATTTTTTATGCTTGAGATCAAATTAGGAGAAGAGCTTAAAGATGAATATTGTGTAGAAACCACTAAATTAAATCTTGGGGATCTGCTAAACAAAATGAAAAAATATAAGGAAGCCTTGCCATTTTTAGAATCAGGGCTTCAATATGCTTTAAAAACCGAAGAAAGAGATTGGGAACTGACGGCTTATTTAAATTTAGCTGATTCTTATACTGGCTTAAAGGATTATGAAAAGGCAAACGTTTATTTATATAAACATCACCGTTTAAATGATTTTCTATTTAGCAACAGTAAATCTCAGCAGATTGTAGAATTACAAATTAAATATGAATCCGAAAAGAAAGAAAAAGAAATTGCCTTACTTAAGGAAGCTGAAAACTTATCAAAATCTTTAGCCGAAAAAAGAAAACTTTACGTTGTAATTGCTTTTATAAGCAGCTTACTGTTTTTATCTCTATTTTTATTATTAGTGATACGGAGTAAAGGCAGAAAAAAACATCAAAAACTTGAACTGGCAAAAAATAAAGCTGAATTTGAACAACAAGCCATAAGAGCTCAAATGAATCCGCATTTCATTTTTAACGCCCTTAATAGCATACAGAGTTATATTTTGAATAATGAAAATCAATACGCTTATGATTATCTCGCCAAATTTAGCAAACTGATAAGACAAGTGTTAATTAATTCGCAGCGAAATGATATAACACTAAAAGACGAATTAGATTTACTGAGAATATACATTGAACTTGAACACCGCCGCTTCAAAAATCGTTTTGAATATATTATCAATTGTCCCGATGACCTACCAATTGAGGAAATAAAAATTCCGGTTATGTTAATACAACCTTTTGTTGAAAACGCTATTTGGCACGGAATAATGAATTTGGATAAAACTATAGAAGGTAAGCTTTTAATAGATTTTTCATTAGTAAACAATATTTTGAAAATAACCGTTGAAGACAATGGGGTGGGAAGAGAGGAGGCTGTGAAGAAAAAAATAGATGATGAATATAAATCTATAGGGATGATGTTCACTCAAAAGCGTTTGGATTTACTTAAAGTATCGGGTAAACAACATGCTAGAATCGAAATTATTGATTTAAAAAACGGCAATAATAAAGCCATCGGAACAAGAGTTGACATCTACATAACGGTAAACGACTAAATGGATATGAAGGTAATAATAATTGATGATGAGGCGGACAGCATTACTGTAATTAAAAACTTATTGAAAAAGTTTTGCCCCAATGTTACAATTTTGGGCGAAGCTTTTGATATTACTCAAGCTTATGAACTTATCATTGGATTTGAACCTGATGCTGTTTTTTTGGATATTCAAATGCCTGGAGGAAGTGGCTTTAGTTTATTAAAAAAATTTAAAGAAATAAATTTCGGCGTTGTATTTGTAACAAGTTACGATACGTACGCCATTGATGCGATAAAACTTAGCGCCCTGCACTACTTGTTAAAACCGATTGAAGTTGAAGATTTACAAGAAGCGGTTAAACGAATTGAAAAAAGCATATTGGGTAGAGAACTTCAACATATCCAGATTGCCAATGCAATTGGGAATATGGAGGAAATTGAAAAGAAGATAGCGATACACATTAAAGATCAAGTTATGCTTATTAGGCTAAATGAAATTACCCACCTTGAAAGTGAGCGCAACTATACAAACATATATACAACAGAAAATAAAAAATATACATCATCAAAAAACCTTGGCGATTATGAGGAAATGCTAAAAGAACATCAGTATTTTTATCGCGCAAATAAAGGATGTCTGGTCAACATTAACCATATTAGCAATTACAGTAAAGGTGAACCCTGTATAGTAACAATAGCAAACAATTATGATCAAGAGGTTTCTCGAAGAAAGAAACAAGAGTTGTTGGAAAAATTGAAAAAAGAAAATTAAACCTTGAAAGTAACTGTAATTGAATTTATAATGTGATTTCAATATTTTCCAAGTAAACACCCGACCGCATCATTTTTTTCAGTTCTCCAATGAAAAGCTAATGCAGGCAAAGGGAATTGTTAAACAAATTGCAAATGATCTGAGAATGAATTCGTAAATACTCTCCTCAATTAAGACTTAAGCCAATAGTATGATTTATGAACCTTATTATTTTAAAAAGAAAAAATCAACCCAACTATTGCACTCATAATGCAATTTCGATGCATTTATACTGGAGTCATAGGCGCACAAGGGTGTCAGCAATTCTATTTAAACAAATTCTAATAATCTAAATTATTAGTTTGAAAATTTATTTAGATAAGTTTTGCCTTAACTGTCCTTACCTTTTACCGTTTTATATTAAAATGATCCGTAGCCGTAGAACTTAGTACTGGTAAGGCTTCTGAAGCCAAGTACGGTTAAAAGATACTTTTATATACGTATCCAAAAGGCGTAGATAAAAGGAACAGGATCCCTTAACTGGGTCGGGAAAAAAATTGATCTTACCCGGGCACCTAAACTAATAACCAACAGTTCAGAAATCGTCAATAAGTTATTGCATTTATGTTGCGGTGCAGGTATGATTACAATATTTTTGATATACCTTTTAACATGGCCGGGAAAGTTGCTGATGGAAGCCAAATTCTAAAAACTAAAACCTCATGACAAATAACAAATCTGTCCCATCAAAAAAGAAAATAATCAAAACATCCGAATACGATAGATTTTATTCAACATGCATTCGAGCCGAAACCAAAATACACTGGGAATGGACAAAGGTACAATTAGAAAGAGGTGTTCCGCTTAGTGTTATTCAGAAGGAGGCTTATTCAAAAGCTGCGGAAATACAAAATAGCGTGTATAAACTTTGGCCAAATGGCGATAAGGAAATAAAAGCCGATCCCTTTATGGCGTTAATGTTAGATCGGTTTGAGAAATTACTTAGCAACAAAGAACCAAATCCAATGCATAAGCTAATTTCAAAACTTGACGAAATTAAAGAAGAAACAAAGGAGTTAAGGATATATGCAGAGAATGAATTCATCAAACAGGATTGGAAAGTACTAATTCCATTTATCGCTAAATATAAAATTACTCAGGGTTTGCATTTTGCATTTAAGGGTAAAGCGTACTTTACTCAATGGCAGGAAAGCAATCTTAATGAAGCAAAGGAAAAAATAATAATGGGGGGATTAGAAGATTTTCTATTGATTGAAAAAAAATTATTTAACCGGCATTATATAAATTTTTGTGGGCAATGGCCCAAATCAAATGAGAAAAAGTTTTTAGTAGCTTTTATTTTAATATTAATTGAGCGCGGATATTTTAAAAAGCGGAATTCAGAAATGAAAATATTGAAGGATATTGCTCACAGGAAATTTTTTGAAAAAAGATACAGGGTAACCATTGCTAAAGAATTTCAACCTAATCGAAGAAAGGAACTTAAAGAATTCCATTTTAAACCATTTGAATTTATTCCCTCTCAAAAAATACAAAAGGCTTGATGTTTTTCAATACATTTTTTAGAAAACCAATTCCACTATTTAATACAGGAAAGTTTTCCTAAATCTTTGTAAAGCCTTGATTTCATTGGGCTTCAGCCCTATTTAGCTCTGAATTCGTCAATACCATTTAAGGCCAAACCTTAAAATGTTCAATACATTAGGCGAATAAACCAATTTAAAACCAAAAACAATGAGGCTGCTTACAGTATCTGTTCCGCTTGAGTTCGTGATCGAATTTTCGGACAAATTAATCGCATCCGGTTTACAAAACAGCATTACCGCTGTTGAGGATGACGCAATCGAAATCCAAATCAGCTATGAAAAATCTGAAGCCGATGAGGCCGATGAACTAGAAAATTTTCTATCTGAACTTGTTGGCGAAGAAAGTGAAGATTAATTCGTGTAAAAACAGGTGCTTCGGTTGCACCTGTTTTTTTTCAATAATAAAACCTTAAATATTTTTATACAATCCAACACTGTGCGCTTTTAATAAATCTATTAAATAGAAATTTAAAAACTGGGTGATGAAAAAAATAAAAAGATGCCGTTACTGCGGCAAACCAATTGATCCGAAGCGAAGAGCAGATACGCATTTCTGTGATCCTTCAGAAAAAGCGGCATTTCATAAATTAGATCCGGATGAGCGTCTCCGCCGCATAAAATTATATGATTCGGAAAGCTCAGTTTTAATATATAGACCGGAAGCAAACAAACCTAAAGCTGATAATCTCCCTCCAATACCTCAAGAAGACAATGAAAAGCCGCCACCGCTTGACAATGTAATTTTTCTCAATGGCCCAGAAGAAAAATCTGACTTAGCAGGTATCGCTAATCAGAACGACTTCAATTGGGAAGAAGATGGGCAATTACCGGATCAGTTTATTATTACAACAATTACTGAGGATAATCCGTTGTACGTATCTATTAATAGCAAACTTAAATCCTGTACTGATAACATTTATAAAAAGAAATTTGAGATTGCACAACTCGAAAACTCAATCAAATTTGAAAAGCAAAGAAATGGCGGCGCGTACATTTATGCAACTGCTGCCATAGGGGCCATAGCCGCGAATGAAATTAGCAAAACTGTTCAACAAGTTCCAAAATACACTAAAAAGAAAAAATATTATCGAGACTCAATTAAACGAGCTGACGCAATACCTACCGAAAAAAAAACCGGCAATATTTGGGCAATGCTTGGAGGTGGCGTGCTCGGCTGTTTTGTTGGAAGTATAATGAAAGAAGAAACAAAAGAAAGCCGCGAGGCCGACAAACAAAAGAATATTCAAAATTACAGGCGGCAAATTTCACAACTCAACTTGGAAATTTCAGAACTGAAAAAAACCGAAACCGAGTTGACGTTGAAATTATCAGACATTCCAAAGTCATTCACGAAAGAAATCAAAGAAATAAATCCAGCTTACGAAAACGCGATAAAAAACAGAACCACGAAGCGGGATCCTGAAAATAATTTATCTGGAAATACTTCGGATCCAACAAAAACTTCATTTTCTGGCAGTAACATTACTTCCGCTAAAAATATCGCCGGTCTAAATCCGCCGCACTTAAATTTGGATGGTATATGGAAATATTTTTTGGGAACTCCAGAAATTAATTTTTTTGCAATTTTTTATGGCATGTCAGGCTCAGGAAAAAGCCACCTGGCAATGCAAGCTGCGGTTTATTTAGCGAAGAGATTTGGTAGGGTACTTTACATAAGTGCTGAAGAAGCTTTTTCCAGTACGTTTGGTATGAAACTCCGAACAATGGGCGCAGGTGATGTAGAACGATTGGACGTATCGGATATTCGCACCGGTGAAGATATTTTAAAATTAATCAGCAACTCGTATAATTTTCTGATCATCGATTCACTAAATACGATGGGAATTACTCCTGCTATTATGAAACTTATTAGAGCAAAATTTAAAGACACCGCAATCATAGGAGTGGCTCAGTCTACAAAAACGAACCTTATCAGAGGCAGTTACGAAATTGTCCATGATTCCGATTTAACCGCGATAGTTTCTAAAGGCGTCGCCATCACCGATAAAAATCGGTTTCAAGAAATCGGTAGAGAGTTCAATATTTTTGATGTGTATAAAAAAAATAATTCTAAATAAGAAACATTTTGGAAGTAATTATCATAGATAAAAAAGAGTTGGAAAAACTTTATCAAAGCCTTGATGAATTAAAGGCGCTTGTTCTTTCTACAGCAAAAAACAAAGCCAAGAAAGAACCGGAAAGGCCAAAGGAACTTTCTTTTGACTGGATTTACTACACTGAGGCGTATCGAATTTTAGGAATTAATAAACAAAAATGGAATCGAACGTACAAACACGTTTTAAAATACCGGGTGTTTGGGAAAGATAAATGGATTCATCGACCTACGCTTGATAAATGGATGATTGATAATGCGATTAATTGATCGTGAGATTAATTATTCAACTATTTCGTTTCAGTTCATTCAAATCAGCGCCGGACCCTGCTTAATCGCCAGTCGAGTTATAAGCAAAAAACTTGCGGTATCAGCCTGCTGATTCCCTAAGGCGCAGGTCAGTTGGTATTATTTCAATTGTTTTTTAATTGGCATATTCACTTTGTCTGCGATATGCCCCAAGTTGCGCTTTTTCTTTGTTATTTTCTTTTCGATTTTTTCAAAATCCTTATCTTCTTTGTCTTTTTCTGCTAAGTGCTTTTCAAGTTTTTTAAGCTGAGTGTCCATTATTGCAAATAAAGATAAATCATTCGATTTTGTTTTTTCAACAAGTTCTCGGAATTCTTTAAAGGAAATAAAACTGTCACTTGCTAGAATTGTGCAAATTAAAAACAACTTGAATTCAAAATAAAATTGCTCGTCTTCACTGCGTTCATCATCTATCTGAGAAATTAATTTTTCGAATTGTTGTTTTAATGGCCCGACTAACGTGATAGACCAATAACTAAAGGAAAAAAGTCCACCAATTATTTGCATGAGTCCATATTTAGAAAAGTTTTTCCATATATCGAAAGATTTATCGTCTGTCGATAGTAGAAATTTGATCGCGTTCTCTGTGTTATCCATGCCTCTTTTTACACCTTCCATTCGACTTTCAATAGAAGTGTTATATAGAGCTTGCAAAAGTTTCCCCATCCCCGCTGTGTTTGTTACCATTTCTGCAAAAGTCGTAGGCACACTTTCAGTAATAATGTTTTTGAGAATACCAGGGGCATCTTTTGTCATACCGGCATAAAATATTGCAACATTTTGCCACCACAGATTATTGAATTTCTTTATAAATAAATCTGTTTCTGTTTGTCGATGATGAAATATTTCATACGCCGTAAAGTATTCTTGAAAGGAAAGATGTTTGAACTGAATTTCTTCCTTTTCATTTTGGAAAAGTAAGCCTGAGTTCGTAATCAAGTCTTCTAATATCAATTCGATGTCAAATGATTGTCCTCGCTCCTTAGAGTATTCGAGCAGTACAGACTTTAAATCAATTAAATTTATGGATTGCTTTGTGCTTGTATGTAGTCCTTTAGCAATATAGCATAATAGTCGGTGCTTTATCCCAATTTCAATAATTTCAACAGTGCTTTCTGGTGTATATTTGCCTAAAAGTAAATCAACAAACTGTCTATATAAATCGGTAATTGTAGCGGGTATTTCAATTTCCTTTTCGTCAAATAAAATTGTAATTAATGCAATGGTCATTGGGGTTTTAGGCAATTTATCAAGAATGCCAGTATCCTTCAACGACTTGAGCAATCTCTGAGATTTAACTACGTTGTCGGCAAAGTATGAATTCAAAAAACTTTCCACTTGTCTCCTGTCAACAGGATTTATTTCTAAATACTTAAATCCTAATTCAGTGCAATTGTAAAATAAGTAGTCGGACGGTCTTGATGAACAAACAATTTTAATTTCAGGATATTTTGAATAAAAATCATTTATTGTTTTTAATGCTGCTTCCTTTTGATCTTTCTGAGGAAGTTCATCCAAGGCATCAATGAAAATTACGCAGCTTCTAGTTTCCAACACCTTTTTCCCGTCAATTAGTAAATCTGCATTCCAGTCTTTTTTAAAATACTCAATTACCGATTTTTCTAGGTCAAAGGAAGTACTTCGTAAATCTTGAAAGGAAAGAATAATTGGATAAAACTCTGTGTTATTTCGCAGGGAATTTTGTTCAATAATTTCTTTTGATAGCGATTTAAAAAGTGTTGATTTACCAGCTCCTGGTTCACCAATAATTATTGAGTTATTTTCCAAATTAACAATTGAATTCGTGGATTTAGTTTTCCATTGAAACGTCCCGTCATCGTTTTCAACTCTCTCGACCATTCTTGGGTCAATAGCACATTTAAGAATTTTTTGAATCTTCTTATCGCTTATTCCAATAGACTTTGAAATACTCTCAACTTTAATTGATTCTGAAAATCTTTCAACATATTTTTTGTAAGATTTGCTACCTTTTAGCCAATACTCAGGATAGTGCTTGTCTATTAGATTTATTAATTTTTCTTCATCCCAAAAGGCAATATTGGCCTTATCGAAATTGTTATTATCTCCTATATTTCTTTCTGCTTCAGATGAAAAATGTCTATTTGTTACTATTTTCACCTTATTTATTCTTATACGTAGACCTTTAATAATGTCTTTGTATTCAAATTCAAAGCAATCTTTTGTTTGCGCAATTATGTCTTGAATAACTACTGATTTCCCAGCAACTACCCCCTTTTTTACAACAAAGGCAATCCAATCTTTTTTTCCTTCAACAGAATCTTCAAAGGAGCAAATTAAATCTTTTCCCCTTTCACTTTTATTCCCCCGTTCGTGGGTAATATATACATCTTTGAAACCCAGTTCAGGAAGAATTTCATAAAGTAATGTATGAATGTCTTCTTCCATTTCAATATTTCTAATAGCTTTTACCTTATCTTCCTTTGTTGTCATTTAGTGTTTTTTTATTGCTATGAATTTATGTATAATTGGTCTGTTGTTTGCGACTAACTTTTTGAAGATTGGCAAAGTGAGGTGCTTGAAACTCTTCCTTCTGATTACCTTCAACTCTAAAGATACAAAACTTTCTATAACCTCTGTCCCCACCAGCTAGAGGTCAATCCGTTGTTAAAGGTTGACCACCGCAGAAATTTTACTGGCCGTAATTCTAGTTGCGTCACTTTTATATTTCACAAATCCACTTTATAATTCAAGTGCCATCATTTTACCATCACTTGCTGAAATTCCTAATCTTCCAATGTAACCTTCAGTGATTTTTGTGTTTTTATGGTTCATTCTTTCTTGCACAAATTTTATATCTTTTGTTTCATTATAAGCGTAACCAGCCCACGAATGCCTAGCAATGTGGCTAGTTAATGCTTTATCAATGCAAGCATCTTCGGCTACTTTTTTAAGCAATTTATTTAACAAGGCGGTTTTACTTCCTATCTCCTTTTTATATTCTTCATTAGATAATTTTTCCACACCCGATCTCAGAAATGGTAAAATATAATCGTCATATTTTAATTTACCTGTTTTTATACTATCTAATAATGTTTCTAATTTTTCCGTGATCTTAATGCTTACTAACCGTCCATTTGTAACCCCTTTTTTCATATTGAAATTTAAACGTCCATTTTTTACATTAGACCATTTCAACGTTAATAAATCTTCAGCTCTGATCCCTGCACAATTAAATGAAAGTAAAAATCCTTTTTGAGCGTAAAATATTTGGTTTTCACTATTGTATTTCAATTTCATTATTTCTTTTATTTCATCGACTTCTAATCTTTCAATAGTCCCTTCTTTGATTTGTGGCATTTTATAACCGCCTTTACCAAACGGATACAAACCCTTTTCAATAATTTTATCTACATCAATTGCTTTGTTCCAAATTGCTCTGATCCTTTTTTGTTGAGTATGTATTGAGCTATCTGAAAGTCCATCATCATTTAAAGAGGTTTCGAACTCCTGCAACCAATCCTGATTTATTTCCCTAAAATCTATTTTTTCAGTACCAGCGAATTTTAGAATCTTTGCCCTTGTAGTATCATACCCTTTTCGCTGATTATATTCCGGCATAGTTTTTAAACTTGTTTTTAAATCCCAGTATTCAATAAAATTTTTGCTGATCGTATCTTTAACAAAGGCTCTATAAACTTGTTCTTTACTCACAACGGGGGATCTTTTTTCTAAGTCTAAGAACTCATTTTTGCAAGCTCTTAATTTACCTTCTATGGTAAAATTTAATTTAACATGGTTCTTGTTTTTTGTATTAACCCAAGCGCCATATTTGCCTGCCCACTCTGTTTTCTTAACCGCTACATTATCTACTCTTATTCGTTTGTGGGTTGCATTTTGTGTTATCCTTATATATACTTGATGCAAACCCTGATTTGTTGGGGTGTGCTTTAATTCAGCATTAATTGTTACTGGATTCATTGTTTTTTAGTTTAAAATGATTATTTTTATAGAGTAATAAGCTGCATTTTTGAATGTAATTTTAAGTGCTTTTTCATTGGTCTAAAGGTACGAAATAAAAAGAGTAATAATAGAGTAATGGAAGCACTTAATGAACGAATCGAATTAATACACTTTGAAACACCTTAAATTCCTTAATCCTAAGTATAGTAAGGGTTTTGAAGCTAATGGATACTATTTGATACGCCTTGAATCAGTGCTTAAAAAGAGTAAAAATATTCCTATCAGGGCTACTACTTACGAAATGTAATCCTCTGATTCTTGCACAGTTTCAGAGGATTTTTTATTTCCGGTCAAATATATGGTCAAAGTTTTTACGTAAAAA
>DATMPR010000039.1:0-8218 GCA_035567575.1 Bacteroidia bacterium | reverse complement strand
ACCTTTAATATATGCAAAGGTTTGTAAAAATAATTTTACTTGTTTCTTCCTTACTTTTTTCAAGATCTTTTTTTTCTCAAGATATTAGAGGCGGTTATTTTGAATATAAATGGAGCAGCGGCTATACTTATTCTATCAAATGCACTTTGATTTTAGATTCATTAGCGCTTCAAACACATACATCAGTAACCATTAATAGTAATTCCGTGGTTTTGACAAGCACTGCTTCTCCAGGGGGAAAAGTATTCCTTTACAGGTATGCAACAACCAATACTTATTCCGGTCCCGGAAATTACAATTTGAATTGCAATGACAGTTTGCGTTTAAGTAATATCGAGAATATCTTTAATTCACAAAGTAAATCCATGTTATTAAACAGTGTATTACGAATTGACGCCTTCTCGGGCCCAAATTCTTCTCCTGCAATTACGAATGTTCCGATGCTTACCGTTACTAAGGGTACCCCTGTAGTATATAACCCAGGTGCATTTGATTCTGATGGAGATAGTTTGTCGTATTCCTTAGTGAATTGTATTTCCAGTCCTGCCGCTACTTATTATCTTCCTTCAAATTCAATGATCAATAATTTAACCGGCACATTTACTTATCAGGCTGACACGGTTGGAATTTATGCCTTTAGAATTAGGATACAAGAATGGAGAAAAGTTAGTTCATCCATACAATTCATGGGTAATACTGAATTAGATTTTTTGGTCGAAGTTAAAGCTGCAGTTGGAATTGATGAATTAGAAAAAGATAATAAAATAAAAATTTACCCAAACCCAACTTCAAATATTCTAAACATAAAATCTAATTTTAAAAATAATTCGTCTGTGGAAATCATAAATTATCTTGGACATACTGTTCTAAAACAAAATTATTCTGAAAGTATTGATGTTTATAAACTTAATCCCGGATATTATTTTATTAAAATAAATAATTCTTATTCTAAATTTATTAAAGAATAAATTAAGGTAACTCACTCCTTTAGCACCATGGCTTAAGCATCTATACTTTTAGCCACGTGTTTAAAGTTTGGAAGATTAAACACCTTTATTATTTTGGATTATATATGGAATTTAATTCCTCTCACATGATTTATAGGTTAAGGTACTTTTCTCCATAAGCAGAATCATGGTTATATTTTAGGTGGAAATCATCTTTACCATCATAGGTATTATGTGTAATTCGTAAATCTTTTTTAAAAAGTACCTGAATTGGAGTTACTTTGTTGGTGGATATTAAATGAAGGTCTAATTCTGTTTCAAGTGTAATTATCAATTTTTTGAAACTAATTGATTTATCTCCTTCAACGAACATTTGTAACATATTCCGTAATTGCGACATAAAGGGGATTTGAAAACGGTTGTTTACAAATTTTATTTCATCCTCCTTAAAGGTAATAACTTCAGACCTTTCATCTGATGAGCGAGTATCTAAGTGATATTTGCAAGTAAATTTCAACTGCTGTATTTTTATTGTTTCATTGTTTTTGTTATCAATAATTTCAAAGGCTATTACCGCTTCATTCTCAATGGCCTTTAAAGTTTTATCATATTCTACTGCTTCCACCATGGCATCCGATAAATAAATTTGTCGTTTAAATATCACTTCATCAAAATAAAAGCGGCAATCAATTATTGGAAGGTAATGGGTTTGAAAATTGTAATGCACATATTTTTTAACGAAGCCTGTAAAATCAAAAGGTGAAATATAGTTTTTGTCATTGTTTGGACCATTTATGATGAAAAGCCCAAGAAGGTATTTCTCAGCATCTGAATAACAATTGTAGAGTCTGTTGTAATAAGGGGCTGGGTTGTCTTTAAAACTGTCTTTTATAAATTTATGTATAAATATAAAATTGGAAACAACAGCAAAGATGTTGGAGTTGTAAACGCCCTGAAATATTTGTTCATATTGAAGTTTTAAGATATTTCCATCTTTAAAATATTTCCTGTCATGAGACTCCAAATAATCTTTGAACAATTTACTAATATCACCAAACATCTTGTTTAATACAAGATATCCTGTCAACTTGCTCTTGAATTCTCCAATTTCAAATGATTGTATGAAATTAAAGTAGTTGTTTAGGATGTTGTTTAGGGAGTTCTCTTTTTGCTGAAGAAGAATAGAATTGGTTTGCAGTTCGTATTGTTTACTTAAATTCTGTGTCGCCTTGGTTTGCGCTTCTAATAATGTGCTTTGAGCTTTAATAGCTTTCATTTGTTCGGAAAAGGTTTCACCCTGGTCCTTCATTTCTTTAATCTGAAGTTCTATTTCGTGCTGCGTTTGTCGAATGTTGAAGGCAAATAGAATTACACCTGCAAAGCTCCATAAAAGCCCTGTGGTTGATGCAATCATTGCAGCTAAGCTATCAGTATCATCCTGCTTTCCGAAGAACTGAGAGTATTCTTCTTCAATGAGTAACTTTTGATAATCATTATAAATCCAAAATGCTGAAAATATTCCAAAAAGAAAAAGAACACCAGCTACAGTGTAAGCATACTTAGAGGTTCTTTTTATGAAACTAACTTCTTTCGGTTTATTTGGTATTTCACTCATTTTTGACAACTATGGCAATTTAAATTTAATTTTTCAATATTGCATTAATTCTAAAAAAGTTCTGGATTTACTTTTAAATCATTTAATTTAACAAGCTTAATTTCTTCTGGTCGAATTCCTAAATCTACTAGAGTCCGTTTAAATACTTCTTTATCTTCCTCATTGTGATAAGAAACAGTCCAAGTTGCATTTTTTTCCACTGATTCGAATACTTTTTTTATGTATGGCATGTCTACCTCTGACAGTGAATGGCCTAGCACAATTATATTTTGAACGCCATTTATCCTTTTAAAGAAACCAATATTTTCACTAATTATATTGGCTGTATGTTTAAAGGATTTTGAAAAGTAAGTTAGTAATTCATCTTTCCCCATATCATAAGAAAGTTCATGATTGTCGGCCTGTTCTTCATGCCAAAGTATAAGGTCTTCTTCGCTTAAGCCTACAGGTGGTTTGGGGTCTTCTGGAATGAAATTTTGTGGGTCTACACCATGCCCAAGAATTAAAGTTTCATCTTTGGCATGAGCGCTTTTATGTATGTAAAGAATCCTGTCTTTTGATATACCATAATATTTTTCGAGTGTGTCTGTATAATTAAAAGTCAGATACAAAGATTTCGTTTCAAGGCGTAGCTTTTTACTTTCAACATCTTCTGGAAATGTAACATTCAATATAAATTCTTTAAACGCTTTAAAAAGATTTATGGTTAAGTCATTGACTACTCTTTCAATTTCTATTCTATATGAATCCCAGTCTCCATCACTCCAATCATCGCTTGCTGGATTTGCAAGATAATCTGAAAACTCTTCCAAAATTTCTTCTGAATTTAAATCTGCTAGCGCCTTTTCGAAAACAGCCCATTCTGGGTCCCAATGGTCTTCTTCTTCATCCCTATCTATGTCTCTCAGGCCATAATATTTAATTAGATGGTCATAAATATCTGAATAATTGTCTTGGAGAAAAAAAGCGAAAGCTTGATAACTGGTCGTTAAACCGTGATACCTATCAAATCCGTTTCCTATAATATATAATGCCATAATATAATTTCAGCAATTACTTTTTATCCTCTTCCATGTCCAGTGCTCCAATCAATTTTTCCATCTGCATCCGCTTTGACAAGTTGCTTTAAAGGAATAAAATCAGCACCACCTGTAGCATTTGCAACCATCCATATTTTCATGGCATACATAAATTTAACTTTTCCTTGCTTTATAACTTCTGGTTTAAGAACAATATTCTTTTGTTGAAATGAAGCGGCAATACTTGGATATGAAATCCCATCAACTTCATCATTTAATTCATATCCCTTTATTCTTCCAAATGCTCTGTCGGCATAATAATTGCTAATCATATAATCATAACCGTTTTGCACATCATGTTTTGCAAAAGCATCAGAAAAAAATTGAAGGACTTCAAAATCTAAATCACTTTGAAAATGAGAACTGCTCATTAATTTTTCTTTAACATGAATATTTTGTTTTTGAATATCAGTAAGTTTAATGCTCTCAGATTCAAAATTAACCTTATCATAAAAACTCTGGAATTGTTTTTCGGAAAACGGTATATCCACCCAAATAAGTGGTGATTCGATTTTCCACACTCCCACAGTAAATACTACTGATTTGGTTAATTGAAAGTAATTTCCTCTGGTAATGGCTTCAATACATGCAGCTGCTTTATTAAAAGAACCATAGAACATTGATTCTTTAGGCTTATTTACTCTTCCATAATCTTTTATTAAATTTAGTTTGTCTTCTGGAATGTAAGATATTTCAGAGACATAATCGAAAGGCCGATTGTTTTCATTGCGCCTTGCTCTAAAAATAACATTAGAACCTCCCCATTCCATTTGGCCAAGTTTATATTTTTCATTACCAAAGTCGACAACAGGAATAGGTATATTAGGAAGACGACTATTGCAATCAATAATTAGTTCGTTATAATCTAAACGATGGAGATTTTTTGGTAGTCTTTCTAAAAAACTCCTTATGACTTCAGGGTCCTTTGACATTTTTGTTCATCGTTTTCTTTTTGGCGACTTGACCTTTTTAGATTTTGAAACAACCTTAAATTTTTTCTGGGATTTAGCATTTGCTTTTTTTTCCAAGGAATATTGATGTCTAATTTTAGCTTTTGCAATTTTCAAACCTTCTTTTAAAGCTTCGTCTTTAGTTTCGAATAAGTGATTTGTAAGTTCAAACCCATCTTTGGTGTCAGTAGGAACAGGTGTATTTGCCTTGAAACTAAAAGCCAAAAAACCATTTTTTAATGTGCCATTATTATACGCAGGAACAGCTGCGATATGAATTGTAAGGGCTTTTCCTCCAACTACAATTATTACTGTTTTTACTTCCATGATATTATTGATTATGCATATCTTATATAAAGGTATAAAAATCACCGACTTTTTGTTATTTTTACTTATAAAAAATTCAAGTATGGCTAGAACAATAGTTCCAAAAGGTGAAAGACTTTTAATCACAAAACAAGGTAAAAATTTCCCAGTTGATTCAGGAGTAACAATAAATAATTTAGTGGTGGATATTAATTATGATATAACTTCAAAATTGACAACGGCTTCAAAATCTAAATTAATTGAAGTTATTGCTAATGGAAATGGTCGGAGCGTTACTTTAGGAGCAAAACCGCTTGTTGATGAACATAATTATTTTAAGGTTAATATAAAAGATATTTCTACTATTTGGAAAGTGGAAAGCCTGCTTATTAAAGTTGTCGGAGTTGATTGCTATGTACTCGTTGAAATTAATACGCTATTTGTTGAGTCAAATAATCCAACCACTTTAAATTATATAAAAGCCTTTAAAAGTGTAAAGGCAACTAATCCTATTGGCCAATGGCATATTGGATATTCGGAAAGCGGTGGTGTTCCTAATGATAGGCCAGGTGCACTTTATTGTAATGTTGAAAATTACAAAATGGCTGTAGATATTTTTGAATATTTCATAGATGATGGCTATAAAGAAATTCCATTTACTGGAGTTTTTGACCATGCTACCTATGTAAATACACATTTGTAAATCATAATCTGCATGGTAGAGACTCAATAACAATACATAATTTTAAACGGCCTTCCCACTTATTTAATTCATATTGATTCCAAACCTTTTTCGGAACACCATACATTTTTTCAAAAGTATCATCATCTAAACGATTTACATTCCAAGCAAGCAACATTGTTACAAAATCTCCCAAAAAAAGAGTACCAGAATTATCTTTTATTTCATATTCACACATAGGTTTTCTTTCATAAAAATTAAACATTTTATACAAAATATTAAACTAAAACACAAATTTATATAAAATTTATTATTATTGATAATCAATAAGTTATATAAATAATGTGTTTAAAGTGAAACTTTTAACGATTATTTCCGTATAAAAGTCCGTAAAATGAAACAAAAAGCAGATATAATTTTTGACCTGGAAGAACAAATTCTTCCACGTTTAAAACAAATAAAACTTTTGCAGGGCGAAGTGGATACCTTGCAAAAAACTGTTTCTGCATTACGACAACTTGATGTGGAAGGTCCTCAACCGATAAAAGAAACTGCACAAGAAAATAATCTTAGTAATTATCCTGGCTACCCAATGAACGGAACACTAATAGAAAAATATCGTTATTTAGAAGATAAAACTTTAAGAGTTTGGTCTAAGACCGATATGGAAATACTCATTGAACAAGTAGAAGGAAAAACGGAAGCTATAGAGACTCTTAAAAGTGCCAGGCAAAAAACACATTATTATATTAGCAGACACGAATTAATCAAATTAAAATACGGCAACAAAAATAATTATACGTTTTTCACAACTCGTCCTGAATGGGTTCAACGTGATAATAACGAAGGAAAAATTACATACTGCTTACTTTCACAACACACACCAGAAGAATCTCTACTGTCAGGTCTTACAGAAGAGCAACGCCATCCTAACAATATTAGCTGGAGCGGAATCAATTAATTATTTTAAAATGAAGCAATAAACTCAAGCGTAAAAACCTTGAGATTTTTTGCTTTTTCTTTTTTTCCACGGTTGGAACAACCTTGGATAAAATCCTTGTCACTAAAATTAAATTTTAAACCAATAAATCTAAAAACGCATGGAGAAAATAAATTATATAACAATGCAAACCTTCAAGAAAAAATATGGTTCAGAGACCGCATGCTTGAAAGCTCTATTAAATTTTCGCATGAACAAGGATGGTCTTTGCTTTAACCAGTTATGTAAAGCTCCGATTGATAGGTATTATCATTTGATTAAAGGCAGAAGGTGTTTTATTTGCAGCCGTTGTTTGAAACATTATTATCCACAGACTGCAAGTATATTCGACCACACTCACATTTCGATAAAAGATTGGTTTGAAATAATTTTTAGAATTCTGATTTGTAGAAACGGAATTGCGGCCAATGAAATTCAGCGAGAATTTGGAATTAGTTACAAAAGTGTTTTTAGAATGTTGCATAAGGTCAGAGAACTAATGGCTGAGTGTTTGGAACGTGAAATAAATAATATGCAAATAGAGTATGTCGAGTGCGATGAGAGTTATGTTCCAACAAGGAAAAAAGGTTTGGGAAAACATTTCCCTTTCAAAAAAGGACGGGGAAGTTTACGTAACACAACAATTTTCTTGATTATTGAACGCAAGGGATTTGCAAAGTTACTTACAATACCAGATGCAACTGCTGATACAATTCTTCCTATCATATTACAAACTGTACCGAAAACGGCAAGTATATTTACTGATAGCTGGCCTGCCTATAATAAACTTGAAAGTTTGGGTTACAAACACGCAACCGTAAATCATAGTGAATACGAATTCGTCAATGCTAAAACATCGGCTTCAACAAATTCAGCGGAAGGATTATTTTCAAATTTCAAAAGATTGCTAGGAACTTACCGTTCTTTTTCCGAAGGCAAATTGCAAAATTATTTAAACGAACAATCTTTTCGTCATACGTTTCGCTTTGATGACACATATGGTTTTGAAAGTTTAATGAATTGTCTTGGTCCACTATCGCATGTATATAACGAACAACCTAAAGCAGCTTAATATGAAAAAGCCATTAACTAAATATCCATTTCAAAAAGGTACACAGTGCTCCAAATCTATTTGGCTGCATTATTTCCAACCAGAATTAAAAACTCCTCCGTCAGAGGCGCAGCAAATGATTATGGACAAAGGAACAGAGGTTGGAATCATTGCCAGGAATTTATATCCAAATGGTGTTGATGTAAGTCAAGACAATAAAATATACGGCAAAGCATTATTTGAAGAAACGAAAAAACTACTTGAAGAAGGAGCACAAGTTTTATATGAAGCCTCTTTTGAAACACTTGACGAGCGAATGAATTTTAAGGCGGATATTTTTATTAAGTGTGAACGGAAAACTAAGCTCATTGAA
The DNA here is from genome assembly GCA_035567575.1 of Bacteroidia bacterium. Lineage (GTDB taxonomy): Bacteria > Bacteroidota > Bacteroidia > B-17B0 > Aurantibacillaceae > JAHEYG01. Next base: position 236 of record DATMPR010000039.1, on the reverse strand, counting down.
GTAAAGAGTTCAACCTCATTGAAAGCGCCTGAGCACATACTTGACCTAGCGTTCCAATATTATGTTCTGAAGAATAGTTCTTATAATGGTCCACCTATTGAAGTTTACATTGCATACATCAACAACCAATATATACGTGGCGAAGAATTGGATATTGACCAACTTTTTACAGTTGAAAATGTGACAAGAAGAATTATTGATGCGCAGGTTTTAATCAAAAATTATCTTTTTCAATT
>DATMPR010000038.1:0-3299 GCA_035567575.1 Bacteroidia bacterium | reverse complement strand
AATTTCTTATTAAATGTTAATTGATTCGACCCGTAATTCAGTTGGTTCATCCCTGTATTTTTGCCCTTAATAAATTTCCCGAAATTACTTTGAATACCAAGCGCCTCAGCCCCATTGGAAGTCGCCCATTTAAGCGTATCCGCAATTTTTATCCAATTAAAATGGGAAAGAAGCACATTAATTTCGTCGGTTATGGATAATGCATGATTGCTTGCTAAACTATCGGTGCCAATTATCATGCGGCAATTATCTGCAATAAAATTATTGATGTTCGGTAAAGTGTTTTCGATATACAAATTCGCGTTTGGACATAAACACCAATATAATTCTTTATGAAATTTGCCGGCCCAAATAATGTCTTCCATACTTGAAAATGTGTTGTGTACTAAAATTAAATTACTGCAATTTGATAAATTTGGTAAATAAGTTTTTAGGGGTGAATAACCACTTGGTTTAAAAAAATCAATTGGTATTTGTAAGAATTTGTACAGTTCTGCAAAATCTCCTTCTTTCTTTTTAAAAAATAAATTTTCTGCTTCGCTTTCCTGATTGTGAATACTTACAGGATATTTTGTCTCTAAAACATCTGAACTTATTTTCTGCATTAAACTATCCGAAACACTGTAAGGTGCGTGTGGTACAAATGAGTTTTTTAGTTCTGCATTGTTAGCCGAGCGTTGTAATTCTTTTCCTAAGGTAAAAACGGTATCTGCCCGCTCAGGGTTAAATCCGATCAGTTCTATAAAAGTGTGATAAAATATTTTACTCTTTTGTTTTGTTTCAAATGTATCAGGCGTATTCGAAATATCACCAACAGCAACAATTCCATTTTTCCACATCATTTTATCTGCTTCAACAATTCCTTCCTGAATTTGTTCTTTCGGAAAAGTCATGCGCTTTGCAATAATATTCTTTGCAAAATTTAACATGCCTGATTTTTCTTCAAAAACATCTTTCATGTGACTTAATTCCAAATGACAATGTGCATTTACAAAACCCGGACAAATGATCCCGTCATAATGTTCAAGTTTTGATTTGTCAATGCATTTCCGGTCCGAATACTCAACAAAACAGTTTTTATCATCTAAAACCAAAATGGGATTATTGTTAAGAAAATTTTCGCCATCGAAAATATGTGTTGCTGAGATAAAACGCATTAGACAAATATACTAAAGATGCTGAAACAAGCTCAGCATGACGATAATGTCGTATCTTTGTATTATGTCTGCAAAAAAGGATATACGCAAATTAAGCCTTGAAGAACTTGAGCAATTAGTTAAACAACAAGGTGAACCCCGTTTCCGTGCCAAACAAATTTATGATTGGTTGTGGGCAAAGCGTGCTATTGTTTTTGATGACATGAGTAATTTATCGAAACCGTTACGCGATTGGCTGGATGAAAATTTTGAAATTAATGCTGTTGAGATTCACGAGTTGCAAATCAGTTCCGATAAAACAATTAAATGCGCCATGAAACTTCATGATGATTACGTTGTGGAAAGTGTTTTAATCCCCACCAACGAACGCATGACAGCTTGTATTTCTTCGCAAGTTGGCTGCAGTTTAGCTTGTGCGTTTTGCGCAACCGGAAAATTAAAACGCATGCGCAATTTAAATGCAGATGAAATTTTTGATCAGGTTGTTTTGGTAAGAAATCAAGCCAAAGAACGTTACAACATGCCGCTCACCAATATTGTTTATATGGGCATGGGCGAACCTTTATTGAATTACACTGAAGTTTTAAGATCTACCGAAAAAATTATTTCTCCAACCGGTTTGGGAATGAGTCCTTCCCGCATTACTATTTCTACAGCGGGTGTTGCAAAAATGATCGAGAAGTTAGCCGATGATGGCGTTAAATTTAATTTAGCTTTATCGTTACACGCTGCCAACGATGAAAAACGTAATAAAATAATGCCGATCAACGAAACCAATAATTTAGATGCTTTGGCGGATGCATTAAATTATTTTTCTGATAAAACAGGCACGCGTGTTACATTTGAATATTGTGTTTTTAAAGATTTTAACGACAGTATTGCAGATGCACAGGAATTAGCAGATTATTGCAAGCGCACAAAATCGAAAGTAAATTTGATCGAATACAATCCGATCGATGATGGAGAGTACAAACAAACCACCGATGCGCGTTTTGCCGCCTTTAAACAACACCTCGAACAGAACAAGATAATTGTTAATGTACGTCGCAGCCGCGGTAAGGATATTGATGCCGCATGCGGACAATTAGCCAATAAAAACAAATTGGCAGAGCAAGAGTTAAAATAAGCCGCAGATTTCACGGATTACGCAGATTAATTGCTTTATCCGTGAAAATCCGCGAAATCTGCGGCCATCTTACTGCACTCCTAAAAAACTTATATATTTGTTATTATAATTGCCAACCGTTACTCAAAATATTAAAGCTCCTGTTGCTGAGCACATGAAAATTTTTGAATCGAAGTTCAAAGATTCCATGAAAAGTTCTGTGCCACTACTAGATAAGATTACTAACTATATTGTAAAACGTAAGGGAAAGCAATTACGCCCAATGTTTGTTTTTTTAAGCGCGCAAACTGTTGGGACAATAAATGAGAGTACTTATCGCGCCGCAGCATTAATTGAATTATTACATACCGCGACTTTAGTTCACGATGATGTTGTTGATGACAGCAACGAGCGCCGCGGGTTTTTTAGCGTTAACGCTTTATGGAAAAATAAAATTGCGGTATTGATCGGTGATTTTTTGTTGTCAAGAGGTTTGTTACTCTCTTTAGATAATGATGATTTTCATTTACTGAAGATTGTAAGTACTGCCGTAAAGGAAATGAGCGAAGGTGAATTATTGCAAATTGAAAAAGCGCGCCGTTTAGATATATCAGAAGAAATTTATTATGAGATCATCCGTCAGAAAACAGCAAGTCTTGTTGCGGCTTGTTGTGCGAGCGGCGCTGCTTCAGTTACGCAAGACAAAAGCCTCATCGCCAGATTTAAAGAGTTTGGTATTTTAACCGGAATGGCATTTCAGATAAAAGATGATCTGTTTGATTTCGGAAGCAGTGAAGAAATTGGCAAACCAACCGGTATTGATATTAAAGAAAAGAAAATGACTCTTCCTTTAATTTATGCTCTTAACCAAAGTGCCTGGCTGGAGAAACGGAAAATAATCAACATCATTAAAAATCATAATACTAATTCTGATAAAGTAAAAACGGTTATTGATTTTGTAATTTCTAAGGGTGGGATAGCCTATGCCGAAAAAATAATGCTGGATTATAAAAATAAAGCCTTAACTTTATTGAAAG
>DATMPR010000037.1:0-2803 GCA_035567575.1 Bacteroidia bacterium | reverse complement strand
ACCTTTAATATATGCAAAGGTTTGTAAAAATAATTTTACTTGTTTCTTCCTTACTTTTTTCAAGATCTTTTTTTTCTCAAGATATTAGAGGCGGTTATTTTGAATATAAATGGAGCAGCGGCTATACTTATTCTATCAAATTAAATAGATTGTTCAACCTTAAATAAAAACCCGCTTGAGAAATCAAAGCGGGTTTTTTTATTATATTATTTCCGTTTTGACCTGTTAAGCTGAACTTAAAAATATTATAGATTGAGCCGTTCCTCTGTCTTTTCCGGAATATCTACTCCATATCATCAATATTGTCAATTTTACCGTTATCTTTTTTATAAGAATCAAAATCGGCCTCTGGCCTACAAAATTAACTTGAAACACCCCGACCGCATGAGTTTTTTCATTTTTCAAATGAAAATTGCGCGTAATGAAAAAGAATTGTTAAACAAATTGATTTTCTTATTCTACTGTTTAACTCTTTGACTTCGCTCTGCCCACCCTTCAGTGAGCAGTGAAGAGAGTTTTTATATCCTATGTAAGCTTCCGAATTCTTTTACGAGCCGCGGTGGAAGTGAAGGAAGTTGGCAGCAAAAACAAAAATATACTTCAATTTATTACTACACCTAAACAGCCTTTTTGGGCCAAAAAATAAGGATATTTTTGTTATTCACTAGGGCATTAGTTATTTATCTTTTCTACAATAACGGCAGTTCCATATGCTAAGACTTCAGTTAACCCGCTCATTACTTCATTAGCATCATACCGCATATTGATAATCGCATTACTGCCTAATTCTTTTCCATGTTTTATCATTAATTGCAAAGCTTCTTCTCTTGCGTTCTCACATAATTCAGTATAGATGGTACTTCTGCCACCGAAAATTGTCATGAAACCCCCGGCCATATTTCCAAGAATACTTCTTGAACGAACAGTTATCCCACGAACTAATCCCAACTGCTTTGTTATTTTGTATCCTTCAAGAGAGGTACTTGTTGTTATTAATATTAAATCTGCCATTTTAGTTTTGTTTTATATGAAAGTACATTTTATTTTAATCCTGATTTGTAATAAATTGAATTCAATTATTAAACTTATACCATTTCTTGTTATAAACCAAATTTAGTAGTTAGCAGTCATACGCTGTCAATGAAACATTGTCTGAGATTTTGATTCAAACTTTATATTTAAAGGGACAAACTGTTTGTCTTTACAATTGTTTCCAGTTTTGTTGGTCGCGGGTATCCATTTTGGCATTTTAAAGAATGAGTGAACAAACATACTGTCTATGTCTCGAAAAGTTGATCCTTTTATGAGATCAACTTTATTTATTCCGCCCATTTCGTCAATATAAACTAATGCCCTGAGTTGAATTTTTTCGGGAACGTTTGAGCGATATTTTAGCCTTTCAACTAAAGTGGTATCAAAATATTTTTCTATGCCGTCCTTACCGTTTGGAAAACACGCTGAAGTTGGCTTTAATTTTTTGACTTTGATTGTATTTACTTGCCCGAAAGAAGCTGTCAAAAGAAACAGCATAAAAAATATAATTAAGTATTTCGTCAATGTAGAATCTATAAGTATTATCAAATTTACTCATTTTACTATTGTTTTGATAAAACCAAATGTTTAAGGGTCAAAGTACACCCGACCGCATGAGTTTTTAATTTTCTCCAGTCAAACCAGCATATTATCTGGAAGATCTTACACTTACGCTAACATGGCCTCCACCTCCGGAATGGCTACCGCCACTGCCTCCAGAATGACCAATAATAGATGGATAGCTAGGGGAGTGATATACAGGTGGATTGTAACCAGGTGAACTATCAAATTCAAGATTAGAAACGTATTTTCTAAAATTTCCAAAACAAAAAATAAGTCCAACTTTCACCATTAACATTTGAGATGGGAGTACCATTTTATTTAAAACAACTGTATTAGATTCTAAATGTGCGGAATCAACATTTATCATTTCATTCCTACAATTCGAATCTGAGTATGTTAACCCTACATTGACCTTAACAGACTTTCCCAAAGAAGCAATAACTCCACCGGATATTCCATAATTAATTTCATTAATATTATCGATATTATTTTTTTGCTGCGAGGCAATGCCGTTTTGATCGTTGGAATAAACAGTCATTATGCAAGAATATCCTCTTAATCCGGCAAAAACATCTATATATGGAATTAATTTTTTTGAGTATGGAAGAGAAAACCGCGTACTCGCATTGCAACCATAAATTTTATTGTCGAATACTACCTTTGCATTACCAACTTGAGGAAACTCCAGTGGAACATTAAGAACAGAGTTCTCATTTAATTTTGAAACATAAAATCCTCCTCCAAAGCGAACTTCAATATGATTGGGATCTTTTTCATAACCCAAATTATAAGGATGACTTAAAATATTCATTCCAAACCCACACCTTCCTTTTGATATAGTTGAATGAGGAATAAGACAAAACATATCAGTAGAGAACTGAGCAAACCCTGTTTTTACCACCGAAATAAAAAATATTGCGGATGTAATTCTAACTAATGTTTTCATAATAAATTCTTTTTAAATAATGAATAATTAAACACTTTTTCAAAAGTTTAATTTGATTCACAATCTAAAAACAGAATTTAAAATAAAAATCGAACTGGTTGGTTTTTTAAAAGAGAGATTTAAATATTCCTGATGATTCTCCTTATTCGCGTTAGGAGAAATCATGAATTGGCTAAAAAGGCATGTATGATTTTTTAAATGACTTTTGATGTCATAGTCATCGTCAAAATCAATGCTGGCATTATTGTAACACTTTGCTTC
>DATMPR010000036.1:0-30958 GCA_035567575.1 Bacteroidia bacterium | reverse complement strand
TCACAAATTTTATTTTGTTTTCGTTCTTTACCACATCAGAATAAGATAATAAAGTAAAAGGACCTGCTTCACCGGGGCGGTGACAAGAAGAACAATTTTTAAAAATAATAGGCGCGATATGTTCGCTCCATGTTATTGTTGCGGGCAAAGTGAGTTCTTGTTTTTTGTCATCTGTACAAAAAGAAAAAACAAAAGACGCAAGAAGTAAAGCGGGGATCTTCAACCTCATGGTTAAAGATAAGAAATTTAAGCCACAGATTTCGCGGATTAGCGCGGATAAATAATTAAAAATAAATCCGTGTCAATCTGTACAATCTGCGGCTAGTAATTGTAGTAAGGTGAAATCATTAAATAAACCACCACACCTGTAACCGTAACATACAACCAAATAGGATAGCTGAAGCGGGTTAATTTTTTATGTTTAACGCGTTGGTCGGTTAAGCCGTAATAAAACGACAACAATACCATTGGGAAAACAATGATGGCAAGCGAAATATGAGATAATAAAATAGTAAGATAAAGAGGTTTGATACCGGAAACAGCAGCTGATTCTGCTGAATCCAACATTCCGTTATGATCTATGTCGCCATATTTAGTATCAGGAATAAAATAGTGCGCAGTAACATAAGAAACCAAAAACAATGAGCTCAACAAAAAAGCAGTTAGATTTAATTTACGGTGTAAAGGAATGTTGCGTTTTTTTATTGCTAATAAAGAGAAAATTAAAAGAACCGAACAGCTTCCATTTAAAATAGCGTTCAGCATTGGTAATTTAAAAATAAAAGAAGGAATGGTATCCGGAACCGGCAATATTTTTTTATTGAGAATAGTAACAGCAGCTACAATAACAATTGTTGTGATCCAGATCACAACTTTAATTGATTTTTCATTTTTAGTTTGAAGAACAGACTCCATATTATATAGTTTTGAATTTTCCTTTGTATTTAGTAAAAATGGTTTCGCCAAAAAATAATTTGGAATCGCAAATAATTTCCGAATCTTTCATTTGGTAATTTACATCAATGTTAACGATCGGGCTTAGATTAGGAATGATCATTCCTGTAAATTTAATATTATCACCTGTGATCATTTTCAATTTCCTTCCCATCAGATCTTCCAACAATTCTTTTACGATCTGGATCTGACAAACACCTGGAACAATTGGCTGATCGGGGAAATGTCCGCTGTAAATGGCGTGCTCCTGATTTAATTCAATAACAACAGAGATTTGTTTTTCAGAAATCTGCTTCTTTTCTTTTACTGTATAAAAATCATTTCTTAAGTCTGCCATTATTCGTTTATTTTTTCCAGTTCAATATACAACTTCACTAAACCGTATTGCTTCAATTTTATAGTTCCGTAATTATCAGAATAAATTGTTTTGCTCTCTTTTTTATGTGTGTTAAACACCCATTGCTCTGTAAGAAAAAGGTCTTCCCCTTTCTTTAGGAACATATTATGCTTCCCATTTTTCAAATATACAATTACTTTACCTGATTTTTCCCTTATTTCCGCGTTTTTATTGAACCAATTCACCAATAATATAGTTTCAAAGTTTCTTACCAATGCATTTACCATTTGAGGCTTATTGAGGGGATCAAAAACAAATACAGGTTTCATGCTATCGCCTTTCATCTCCAGATCAAACATTCGCATTCCTAATTCAGTCACAAACACTAAATGCTTGGTTTCAGCGTCAGTTTGTTTTAGGACGATCGTGCCAGTAAAGTGTTTGTTTAAAACATCAATTGAAGCTTTATATTTAATGGCTCCGTTCCCCGGAATTATAGGTTTTAAATTGTCAGAAGTAATTAAAAGTTCCTTTTGTTTTTTATAAGAAGCTAATTTGTGATAAGCGCAGGAAGAAAGTAATAAACTACTTAGCAGTAAAAATATTATCCTGTAATGGCGCATTCTGACTCTTTAAATTAAAATCTAATGTCGTATAATCTTCATTAGGTTCGATCATGTCTAATTTACTCACCGAAGTTACACTTTTATCGAAATACATGTTTATTTTTTTCAGACTCTCCTTCATGTTTTTTTGTAGAGGAATAAGCTCTAACTTATAATATTTTTCATTCTCGAAATAAGCGACTTTGAATTTCCCAGACTTAAAAATATTCCCCTGCACACACGACATCATCACGTCATTGATCTCTTTAAACACTTTATTGCTGTTCATATCGTATTTCTGTGTTTTTTTATCGTCTTTTATCCAAATTTTATCTTTATTAATTACGATAAGGTATTTATAAGGCGTGCTATATTCCCATCTCAGCATGTTTTCTTTTTTAAATTTAAAATTGCCTTTGCTGATGATTTTTTCGGAAAGGATACTTAGATTTTTCTCCTGCGTAAAATCACTTTCTATCGAATTAACGGTTTTACTCATGGCTTCTATCTTTGCCTTTAAGGCAGAAGTATCTTTTACCGTTTTAAAATTCTGAGCGAATCCGAATTGAGAAATAAATATCAATAAAATTATTTTCTTCATGCGATGGTTACAAATTCAAATTTCTTTTCTTTTAATGCAGGAATTAATTTATCCAATAATTCAGGCATGTGATCTAAACGGTCATGTAACAAAATTACAGAACCATTTTTAGTTTGCCGCAAAACGCGCGACAAAATTTTGTTAATGTCAGACGAAGAGGTATCATAAGAGCGTACATTCCATCCTATAGATTGCAAATTGAGTTTTTTTAACACAAAAGCAAATGTAGGAGTTGTTACGCCATAAGGCGGACGGAATAATTTCACATTTTGACCAATACAACTTTTAATTTCACTTAAACCCTTTGTAATATCATCTTCCAGTTTTTTACTTCCCCACAGGTCGATCCAGAAATGATGTGAGTAGCTATGAGAACCCATAGAATGACCATCAGCTATAATTTGTTTCAAAATAGTTTCATTACCCGAAATGTTTTTCCCAATAACAAAAAAAGTAGCTTTTACATTGTGCTTTTTAAGAGTATCGAGAGTTTTTAAAGTTTGCGGATTACAAGGACCATCATCAAAAGTAAGTGCGATTTTGCCTGCCTGACCGGCAGGCAGGTTTTCATTCTTATTTAAATGATTCAATGAAGTTAAATGAAAATTGAGTCTGATGAAATATGCTCCGGCAAACTCAATACTTAAATACGTGATCAATAAAATTATTTGCAGCCAATAAAAAACAGGTGTTGCTATTTTACAAAATAAAAAAACAAGCCCAATGCTAATGGCGAAAAAAGCCGTTATCATTCGGTGGTTTAGCATTTTGTTATAAGTGTAAATGAATAATTAATTCCCTGAAATCCGTTAACGATCAGAATTAAATTGATGTTTGATTTAGAAACTGAATTTATCCTAATAACATCAGGTATTTTTTGATTCTCAATTATTTTATTTGCCGTCCAAATTGCAAAAGCATTTGCCGTGTAATATTCGCCGCTCAAATGTTTAAACTGTGCTGTAGCAGAATTCTTTGATGTAGATGGTAACATTTCTAACAAATATTTATCAAACTCTTTATCGCCGGAAAATCCAAACAATACCAGATCAATATTTTCTAAAGATATATTATGCGTTTTTAAAAATGAATTTGCTTTGTCGGCCACTTCTTTTGCGGATTGTGGCTTATATAAGAAGGCAACTCCATCAATTGCGGCAACAGCATTTTTCTTTTCGTTTGACAAAACAAAAAAGGTTGTCCCCTCCCCTAATTGAATTCCGGAAGTTTTGCCCTCAAAGTATTTATTGGAATTATTGTCGTTTAATTTTTTTCCTTTACGGAATATTTCAACATAATTTGGTGTGTGTTCTTCAATTCCTCCAATTAAAATATTGTTTTTGCCTTCTTCCAGATTCATTAAAGCATCCATCACACAAGTATCAAACGAAAAACCGCGGTGTGCATACGTATAATTATATCCATGACATTTCATAATTAACGCCACCTGCGAACCAACCGTGTTGTGTGTTGATTGTATAAAAGATGTTGGCGTAAGAAGCGTTTCGTCATTATTGATAATAGCCAACAAAAACTTTTCTGTGTCTTCAAAACATCCTAAGCCGGTTCCTGAAATAATTGCATCCACATTTTCAATTCCTGCTTCAGTCATTGCAATTCGCGCAGCAGAAACCCCCATTTTTATAGCACGGCCCATTCTGCGGAGCAAATTAGAATTAATGTGTTCTTTGTATGAAGGTTCAATTGCTTTAAAGAAATCTACTTCGGGTCCGTTTACATTTTCAAAAAAATAATCTTTCTCCGTCGTGTTTTGCGGCGATATGCATCCTGATCCCGTTATGTATCCTTTAACCTTCATTTACAATTCGAAAAATTAAAGATGAACAATTACCACCAAAGCCAAATGAATTTGATAACACGTGATTTAAATTTTGATCAGTAACTTTCGTTACAGGAACCAAACCAAATTCATTTATAGGAGTTGTGAAATTTAAATTCGGAAATATTTTATTGTGTTGTAGCGATAAAACAGAAATAACAGCTTCAACTCCAGCCGCTGCAGCCAAAGTATGACCGGTATACGCTTTTGTAGAACTAAATTTCGGGACATTATTTCCAAAAACATTTATCGTTGCTTTACTTTCTGATTGATCATTATTCGGCGTTCCTGTACCGTGCATGTTTATATAATCGATTTGCGATGGTGCGAGTCCGCTCATTTTTAAAGCTTGTTGAATTGCCGTTGTTGCACCAATTCCATCAGGTGATGATGCTGTTTGATGATACGCATCATTTGAGTTTGCATAGCCGACAACTTTAGCTAAAGCCTTTCCATTTCTTTTTTTCAAAGATGTTTCGCTTTCAATAACCAAATAAGCGCCCGCTTCGCCTAAATTTAATCCTTTGCGGTTTTCATCAAATGGTTTACACCATTCTTTATCTAAGATCATTAATGTATTAAAACCATTGAATGTAAATTTTGATAATGAATCAACTCCGCCAACAATAACTCTGTCTAACATACCGTGTTTGATCATTCTGCTTCCCAACATTATTGCATTAGCAGCCGATGAACATGCTGTCGAAATTGTTGTGACAAAATCTTTTATGCCTAAATGATCTGCGATTTCCTCTGTGCTTTCGCCTGCATCATGTGAATCCAAAACTTCAAGATGTTTTCCTTCATTTACCATTTCGCCATAAAACAATTCTGTTTTACACATTCCGCCAACGGTGGTAGATGAAATTAATCCTGTGCGTAAACCATCTTTTAAATCAATTCCTGAATGTTTAACGGCTTCGTTTGCTGCGGCAATACCTAACAAAGATGTTCGGTTTAAGGCAGGAGAATGATAGGATATCAGATCCATTAATTGTTCATTAGAAAGTTTTACCTCTCCTAAAACAAATTCATCTTTGTAACGTGTGTTTAAATAATTTACTTTACCAATGCCTGTTTTAGCATTTGATAAATTGACATAAGCTTCGGACACATTGTTTCCAATAGCTGAAATCATGCCTAGTCCGCTTATAAATATGGGTTGTGCCAATTATGCTTTCCCTTGTGATTGAATAAATGCTGCCATCGTGCGAACCGATTCGAAAATCATTTTTCCATCGGCCGGATTTTTAATTTTTATTTGGTAATACTTTTCCAATAACACGATGAGCTCTAATGCGTCAATAGAATCTAATCCTAATCCATCTCCAAACAAAGGCGCATCCGGATTTATATCAGCCGGTTTTATTTCTGCAAGATTTAATTGTTCTATAATTTGTCCTTTTAATTTTTCTATTAAAGCATCCATAATTTTTATTTATAAAGTTGATTTAATGTCGTTGCATTAAGAGGTATAAAATTAGTATTTTTAATTGAATCGTCGGCTATTTCTACCAAATAAATAAGTGCATCTGCATTCCCATTATCATAGTCAACCCAGCCGCAAATAGCCGCTCTTGTTTCCTGACTAAAAGTTATTTGCGCCTGATCTATTAATAACTGAGCGTCAAATTCATTGCAAACTAAAAACAAATTCTCTCCTGTTAATTTATGTTTTATGGCAATTTCACCAATGACAATATTAGGTAAAGTATAAACAAATGTGGCCGGCGAAGGCAAATAATTATTTTTATCGTTTATACTTTGCTGATGAATACGATCCGTATCTAAACTGGAAGCTTTATTGACCATGACAACGGCTGTTGCTTCAGGTTTGTTGCGCTGCAAAAAATCATTTCCTTTTATTGCTGCATCCGTTGCAATTAAACCAAGTTTAGATAAATTATCCATTTTATGAAATTTAGGATAATTCATTTCGAAATGTTTATAAGCATCAGCAAAAAAATAAGAGGGAATGTCTTGTTTTGGCAATATAACCTCCAGACCATTTACAACAATGCGGTTGTTTTTAATTCTGCAATATGACGTTATGACCAATTCCATTTTACTTAACAAATAATGCTGCTGCGTTGCAGCCTCCGAAACCTGAAACTGTTTTTAATATTGTGTTAATATTTGCTTTCTTATGTTCTGTGATCATCTCAATTTTTCCGCTCACTCCCATTTCACTAAAGCCCGCCGACTTTATTAATTGATTCTCACTTGCTGCTTCTAATGTAAGAACAGTTTCTAAAACACCGGCTGCCCCTAAAGTATGTCCGTAATAGCCCTTTAAACTATTTACCGGGATATTAATTAATCCTGCACGTTCAAAAGCAACTGATTCCATTTCATCGTTGTAAGGTGTTGCTGTACCGTGTGCGCTGATCGTATCAATTTTTATCTTATTATTTTTTAAAGTTTGCGTTATGCTCTGAAATAATCCATCGCCTGTGCGTGATGGTCCTGAAATGTGATTAGCATCATTAGCGGAAGCACCATTTACAATTTGCATTGCAGAACGCTCTAATTTGTTTTTATTTTTTGTGATCAATAATGTTGCAACTGCTTCTCCTAAATTTATTCCATCACGTCTTGAATCAAAAGGTTTGCAGGGGTTTTGACTCAAAGCATTAAACGATTTAAATCCGCTCACTGTAAATTCAGTTACCAGATCGCCTCCGCAGACTAAAATATTTTCATATTGTCCGGCTTTAATTAAACGCTGCGCTGTTACAATAGCTATCAATCCGCTTATACATGCGTTTGAAATGACAAGCGGCCGATTAACTGCTTTAAAATAATTGGCAATAGTATTTGCCATTGAAAATAAATACGCCCGCTCCTTTGGTATATTTTGTTTTATTGAATTATCTAACAGATCAATATTCCCCTTTGTTGTAGAATAAATTAAAAGTGTTTTTGGATCGGAGAAAGAAAGTCTTGACCGATCTAAAACATCCTGAATAGAAAGAATACTTAATTTTTCTAGTTTAGAATATAATAGCGCATCCTTAATTTGTCGGGAAGCAACATTTAATTGTTCGTCAGGAATAATTGACAAACAAAACTGTTCATTAAGTTTTCCGTAACGACAGGTTTTAACACAAAGTTTATCAGCAAGAACAGAAGAATAATTTTCTTTAGTAGTAAAGCCTAAAGGCGATATGATGTTGTGATATGAAGTAAAAACTTCCAAATTTAAGCGGTAAAATTAGTTTCCGCGGAAATTGGCTTTGCGTTTTTCTAAAAATGCTGATACACCTTCTTTAAAATCGGGCGAACCAAAACTTTTTCCAAACTCCTCAATTTCTACTTCGTAACCATTTTGTTTATTGTTGTAGCCCGCGTTAATTACTTTGATGGCGGTTTTAATTGCTGTAGGAGATTTGGTTGCTATTTTAGAAGTGATCTCGAAACATTTATTTAATAATTCTTCCTGAGTTGTAACATAATTTGCCAATCCCCACTTATAAGCGTCTTGTGCATTGATCATATCAGCGGTTACGATCATTTCGAATGCTTTACCTTTTCCTAATATTTGTGCTAAACGTTGTGTGCCGCCGTAACCCGGAATCACACCTAAGCTTACTTCAGGCAATCCCATTTTTGCATTGTCACTTGCAACACGGATATGACATGCTAATGCCAATTCTAAACCGCCGCCTAATGCAAAACCATTTACGGCAGCAATTACAGGCTTCGAATAATTCTCGATAAAATTAAAAATTTTGAAATGTCCGATCGAACTCATTTGCTTTCCTTGCTCAATTGAAAAATTAGCGAACTCAGCAATATCAGCTCCGGCCACAAAAGCTTTTGTTCCTGCGCCTGTAATAATTACCGAACGGATATCTTTTTCATTTTCTGCCTGAACTAAAGTTTCATGCAAATTCTCAATTGTTTCTCTGTTCAGAGCATTTAATTTATCGGGACGGTTAATGGTAATAACCAAAACACCATTTTTAATTTCGGTTAAAACACTTTCAGAGGTCATGATCATTGTCGTTTAATTTTTTGTTTCAGCAAATATAAGTGTATATCGTAAATACGGTTAAAAAGTTATTAACCCCGCAGGAACTTTATCCATAGAGAATGTTTATAATTTAAGTAATTTGTTTTGATTGAGGAGAGTATTGGAAAGTTCCTACGGGGCAGGCCCCTTAACACTCTTATTTTCTAAATGTTAAATAGAATGTTGTTCCTTCATTTTCATTGCTCTCGAACCAGATTTCACCTCCGAAGGAGGTCACAATATTTTTTACCATAGCCAAACCTAAACCTGTACCGTTTGATTTAGTAGTGAAATTTGGTGTAAATATTTTTTCTTTCATGCCAGCAGGAATTCCCTTGCCATTATCTTTAACACTTACTAAATATGTATCGCCTTCTTCTTTGATCGAAATTTCAACGTGTCCTGTTTTATTTTCAGGAATGGCTTGAATTGCATTTTTAATAATGTTATTAAATACGCGAAAACATTGGTTTTTATCTGCTAAAACAACGCAAGAATTAGTTTGTAAATTAAATGTTATTTGTATCTCATTCTTAAATAATTCAATGGTAGATTGAATTACCTCATTTAAATTTACCGGTTCTAAATTTATTTTCGGCATTTTGGCGAAGTTCGAAAACTCATTCGCAATATGCGCTAACGTATCAATTTGCTCAATGATGGATGAGGAAACTTTTTTAAATTTATCTGCCAGATCAACGCCGCCCTCGTTTACAACTTTCTGAAGATATTGCAAATTCAGTTTCATTGGCGTGAGCGGGTTTTTAATTTCGTGCGCAACTTGCTTGGCCATTTCCTGCCAGGCGCCTTCACGTTCTGATCTTGCTAATAAAACCGCGCTCTCTTCGAGTTTCAATAACATTTGATTGTATTCGTTCACCAATTTCCCGATCTCATCGTTCGATTCCCACTCGATAGGTTCGTTCTTTTTTCCCAATGATATTTTTGCCAGTTGCTGCTGCACGATCCGCAATGGTTTTGTAACGTAAGTAGTGACTATTAATCCTGTAAATAAACTTATCAAAAATAAAACAACATAAACATTCAGTAACGTTGTAATGTAATCCGATAAACCTTCTTCCAGATCACTCTGCCGCGCGAAATACGGAAGGTTCATATATCCGATAAATACACCTGTTGTGTTATATAACGGTGTGTAAAGTGATAAATAATTTAAGACGCCAATTTTATCATGCGTACTAAAATTGGAGGATTTTATTTTACTGAAATCAGTTATGGCTAAAGGATTGATTAATTTAGAACTTAAACCTGCATCAAATAATTGCGGCCGCGACGAAGCAAATAAAAAACCTTGGGTGTTGTATAAACTGATATCTGAATTAAATAAGCCGGCGTATTTTTTCAAAACGCTTTCCGCATATTCCTTGCTATTCACTTCAAGATTATTTGTATTGAATAAAGTCGGCGCTAATTCATTCCGGATCTGTGAAGCTTTTTCCACTAATTGTTCTACATGGTCATCTTCCGATTTATCTACAACCAATTTCACTGTAAAAATACCCACGGCTAACAAAGCAAAAAATAAAATAGAAATTGTAAACACCTGGATCCTTCTATCCAATGAAAACAGCATTAGTTTTTTATTTCTAACCGGATAAGAGCCAAAAAGTATTATCAAACCCAATAACGAATAAAATAAAAAGTAATATGAATTTGTAGTAAAGAAATAATTAAAGTCTTTTGTTTTTATGCTTAACACAATGCTTGTTTCTTTATCAGGACTCACAAAATAGTGCTTAAAATTCCCTGCTGTGCTCTTCAAGGCGGTTGTATCGCTATTGTACAAAGGGTAATCGTACCTGCCATAAACAGCCGATAATTTATTTTGTTTATAAACAGCGTACGAGATCTGTTTGTATTTGTTTTGCTTTTGTTGTCCTTTATCCAATAACAGATCAGGAAAACTTCCTGATTCAGCAAATTGTTTTGGTTCTAACTGAACATATAAAATATAAGGGGCTCTTCTTCCTTCTTGTTTATCGAATTCGATTTTACCAATGTAACGCGTTTTATCTTTATGAGCATCCATAAAAAATAAATTCTTACTAACGGTTGGGATTCCTGATTTAACCTGATCTTCAAAATATTCGTTATTGTTATAAACCAGATCAGAGTTTCTAAAATACGGCATGCAAACTGAATCGAATACCGCTAATTGAATATCATATTTTTCAAAATAACGTGTAAAATAATTTTGTCTTAACCGCTGTTCGGTTTCATTGTTATAAAGTGGTAAACGGGATAAAGCCTTTTTAAAACTTAGATCTTTTTTGATCTTCCTTGCGATATCCGAAAATTCCCCTTCTACAACCGCGTCTTGTCTGTCAGATAATTTTTCAGCTAAACCGCGCATATTAGATAATTCTTTAGCCGAATTATAATCGCTGAACAACCAGGAAGTAATAAGAGCAAAGATCAATATTTTAAATCCTGTACTTAAAATGCTTTTCGAGAAGTTGTAACGTTTAAAAATAATTGAAATGAATACAAATACCGGTAACCAAAACCATTCGATTATACTAAAATTATTTCTTAAAAAAAGAAAAAATATAGCATAGATACAAAAACAAAAAGCAAGAAGATAAATACTTTTTAATTTCTGATCGCCAAAAAATACTTCAATAAATTTTTCAATTAGTATGGCTATCGAGAAGCCATTCAAAAACACAATACTTAAACACAAAAAACTTAATCCGTTCAAATTAAAAAAATTTGAGAACTCAAACGGGATCGTAGAATTAATTACTAAATTTTTTACAGTCGTGTTTAAATAAAGTGCAAGACCGATTAATATCGCAAAATAAATTACGAAAGCGCTTATTTTTACAATTTCTTCTTTAACCGACCAGTGAATGGTTTTATAAAACACAACTGTCCAGGCAAAAAATAACACCACGTTAATGATTATATCTCCTAAAAAACCGTTAAAAAAGGATTGCGCGTCACCAAAATCCTCAGGCATAAAAAGTCTAACATTATAAAGTAAACCGGGCCATTTAAAATAGATCATTAAAGCGCGGATTGCGATTACGCCAAGTGTAACCATAAGAAATTGCTTTGCAGAAAATCCCGAATAAAGGCTTTTACGAAGCGCGAAAAATAAAAATATAGCGATGGAAATAAAAAATAAAATAACCGACCATAAAGATAATTTTTCGCTTTTAATATTTTTTTCATTTATAAAAACTTCAAAAAGCGGTACATCGTTAATTGATCTTATAGTGTGTGGTAAGTAATTTATTTTGCTTCGTAATTCACTTTGCGAGGGTAATTCCAGCCACGACGAAAAACCGTTATTAAAATAATTGTTTTGTACATCATATTCAGGTTTTACAAAAACAAGAGCGACTTTTTTTACATTATCTTTTTTTTCTGTAAAATATTCGTACCAGCCATTGCGTAATGATATCATTCCATTGTTTTGCACTTGATAGTTTAACAATGGATCGTTCGGCACAAGACTGCTCGTCCAAAAACTAAGCGTATCGTCAACAAATGCAAAAAGCGAAATGTTTTTTGATTCCCATTCTTTTTTCTCCTTTTCCTTAAACCCGATAAATGAATTGCCGCCGGGTTTTACAATTTTATCTAACCATAATAATCCATCCAGAGCCTGTTGTTCTTTTATTCTTAGGTTCCTTTGGGCTTTTTCACATAATTCTGCCGTCGTATAATTGTTAAAACCATTAATAACCAAAGCGGTAATAAAAGCCAGGGCAGCTATGGTTAATCCTATTTTGGTATGTGTTTTATTGAACATTAAATGCCAAAGCAATTTAGGTAAATTTCCCGAAATGGGTAGAAGTTATTGGTTATTGGGTTATAAGTTGTTCGTATTAGATTATAACGAATAACATTCCTAATATTTCACATTTTTTAAGATTTAATTGCACGATTATTGAACCTTTTGCGGTTTCACGTGTATAGCTGTATAAATAGGCATGCCGCGTAAACGAAAAAAAGAAATAATAAAATAAGCTTATATAGTTTATGCCGCTTGAAAAAGGTAAATTTTCTGTTCTTTCTGATGAAGAATTGATGCTGCACTTGTGCAATGGTGAAGTATTAGCTTTTGATGAATTATATTACCGGTACAGCAAGCGTTTATTAGGTTATTTTATCCGGATGCTGAATTTTGACAAAGGACTTGCAGAAGATGCTTTACAGGATTTGTTCCTGAAAATTGCTGAAAGTCCGGAGAAATTTGATAGCTCACGTTCTTTTAAAACCTGGATCTTTTCGATGGCTTCCAATTCCTGCAAAAACTTTTACCGTCACCAAAAAGTAGTTACAGATAGTAAAGAAGAGTTAGAATATCTTGGAAACAGCAGTGAAAATGAATTTTTAAAAACCGCCGCTAAAATTGATGCTGCTGAATTTAAAAAAATGCTGGAAGAAGTGCTGAATGAATTGGCTCCCGAAAAAAAAGAAGCCTTTATTTTAAAATATCAGGAAGATAAGAGTATTGCAGATATAGCTTTTATTCAAAATTGCCCAATAGGAAGTGTGAAATCGAGATTGCATTATACTTTAAAAACATTGGAAGAAAAATTAAAAATATTTAACCCTTTAAATTAAAACATTATGGGAAATAACACCGAAAATTTCTTAAAAAATAAATTATCAATTGATGAATTGGATCTTGAAATCCCAAATATTTCATTGGTAAATGAAGCACGAGAAAAAATTGCCCTGCGTAAAAAACAAATTCCTGCAAAAGAGAATTTTTTCTCTTTCATTTATGACTATTTTGGTTTTGAAATTAAATCTTACCAAATTGGTTTAGCAACTTTATTAATAGCCTGCGGCATTTTTTATTTTACAAATAATGTGAATGAAAAAAATGACAGCACTCTTATCTCGAAAAATGCAGCCAATAATTATTCTATCAGCAGTTCAACAGTTTTGGCCAGCCTGACTCAATACACTAATAACAAAACTGCAGCCAATAGTTCAACGGTTTTAACAAGTATCATCACTTTTGTAATAAGAAATTAATATGAAATTTATACCTTTTTTATTTTTACTGATTCTCATTTCCTGTCAGCCCCAGGTTGAGAGCCGTGCGCATATGGATAATACCTCAAACCGCACTTCCGATTCGTTATCAAAACTAATAGATAGCTCTCTTGCCCTTCCGTCTTTAGCACTTATTGGCACGGGTTCTCCAATAGCCTCAGCAACAAGCACTTTTACTCCCAAATGAAGCTAATTAATTTAGGAAATTTTCTTTAAATAATTATATTTGTAATTCGTTTTAAAACAGAGATATGGCAAAACAAACTAAAGGAAGTAAACAACCCGTTTTTAAGGAACTCAAGAACACATTTAAGTACTTTCCTTTCATAAATCAAAAGCAGCCGCTTATTGTATTAGCACTAATTGGTATTATTTTTTATAGTACCAGTTTATATAATGAATACGCCTTAGATGATGGAATTATCATTCACCAGAACGACCACGTAATTAAAGGTTTTAAAGGTATCGGCGATATTTTAACCAAAGATGCCTACGAAAGTTTTTACCGCCGAATGAATGCCACCGATCAGTTAGCCGGTGGCCGTTACCGTCCGCTTTCTGTTGTAAGTTTTGCGATCGAACAACAATTTATTGGCGCTTATCCTAAAGATGGGCTCTATCCCCAACGATGCTGGGATTTAAATGAAAATAAAATTGATGATCCGGAAGAAGATTTAAATCATGATGGCGTATTTAATGAAGTAGATTGTCAGGTAAAAAATGCTTTTTTACGTCACTTTAATAATATGTGGACCTATGTTTTAGGCTGCTTATTTTTATATCTGGTATTTAGAAATTATATGTTCCGCGATAATCAGGATATGGCCTTTTTATCTGCACTTATATTTTTGGCGCATCCCATGCATACGGAAGCGATTGCCAATGTAAAAAGCCGCGACGAAATTTTTTCACTCATATTCATCTCGCTCACCTTCCTCTATTCCTTCCGATACTTGGAAGATAAAAAAGCCACAACGCTCTTTTGGGGCTGTGTGATGTTTTTATTGGCGCTCTTATCAAAAGAGTATGCTGTAGTGTTGTTAGGATTGATCCCTTTAGCTATCTGGACATTTACAAAACATGAATTCGATTTACAGAAATTTTTAAAGCCATTAATTGGATACGTTGCCATAGGAGGGGGTTTAGTTGTTTTCTTAAAAGGATATGGAGCTCCCGCCGGCGGATCAGGAAGTATTTTAATGTTAGGCGGACTTGGTGTTTCCGTTGGAGGAATTATGTTGCTGGCAAAAGGATGGAAAGATTATAAAGATATTTTTACTCCCATTATTATCTTTTCTGTTTGCTTAGGCATCATGTTATATATCAAATTTAATTTTGATATTCATGCTAAACCGGGAGATAAACCCGATAAGAGTTTCTGGCTATTTCCGTTCGTTTATGCCGGAGCAATTCTCCTTATAGTAAAAAAGAATACGAAAAAAGATTTTAATAACTTAATGACATGGTATTATTTTGTGATGTTGTTCTACCTCGGGATGCGTTTAGTGGCTGTGAAATTAAAACCGGGCGTACCTGATACCGAGTTATTAAATAATCCTTATTTGTTAGCTGATGGACAAGAACGTTTCTGTACCAAAGCGTATGTGTTGTTTAAATATTTAACGCTTCATTTCTTCCCGCATCCGCTTTCATCGGATTATTCATACAATACAATTGCGTATCGTCATTTTACTGATTGGGATTTTATTGCCTCGATGATCATACATCTTTCTTTAGTTTATATTACCTATAAATTAATTTTAAAGAAACATGTTTTAGGTTTTGCATTTGGTGTTTACATTGCGTTTTTATTAATGATCGGAAACGTGTTAATGGATATTGGAGCCACCATGGGCGAACGACTCATGTTCCACTCCTCCATTGGTTTCTGTATCTTCCTCGCATGGCTCATACTTGAAGGTTTCGAAAAAATTAAAGCTGTAAACTTTAATGTAAAACGGGCTGCTTTAATTGGAATGATGAGTGTAGTTATATTCCTATATGGCTGCAAAGCATGGGAAAGAAATTGGGACTGGAAAAGCGATATCACTTTATTTATTAAAGACGCTAACACAATGCCAAACTCTGTACTCGTATTAGGTAACGCCGGTGCACGCTGGATCGATCTGGCCGATACTAAATTCTTTAATAAACAACCGGGCGACAATCCTCCATTACCTTTCAGCACTTACGAGGATAATATGCTTGAGTTTACTGTTGATCCAAATGAGTTAATAGACGGCGTAAACAAAAAGAGTTTTATTACTCCCGTAACAGGTGAATTTAAAAATGATCAGCACCTTAGCATGAAACAACGCAGTTTGTATAAAGGTATTTCGTATTTAAAACACGCAACTGAATTGCATCCGCGTTACGTTAATGGTTATCTTAACTTAGGTTTAGCTTACTATAAATTAAAACGCGACAGGGAAGCACTTTATTTCTGGAAGCATGCTGAAAGATTGTATCCTAATAATCCTTATTTAAAAAACTATTACATTGTTTTTTACCAGGAAATTATGCAACGCGGTTATGCTAAAGCACAGCGCGGCCGTTCTGATAGCGCTGCTTACGAATTAAATAAAGCAACCATATTAGACAGATACAACCCTGAAGGATGGTATAATTTAGGCGGCGCTTACTTTAATCTTGGTCTTTACAAAAAAGCTAAAAATTGCTGGCAGGAAGCACTTAAGTTAAACCCTAATCACGCACAGGCTTTACAAGGCATGAAGAGTTTAACACCTCAAATGACAGGTGAAGCTCCAATTGTAACTGTAGCACCAACAGCAATTAAAAAATAGTAAAATGTGCAGGCTGGTTTTTACGACGTTGGTTTATTTGTGCTTTACTATTTTTTGTGATGCACAACAACATCTGAATACAGATACGGTAGGTGTAAAAACCGTTAGTGATAATGTTTATAACAAACCGTTATTTGGAGATAGTTTAGCCAGCAGTTTTGTAATTATAATTAAGAAAGAAGTTAAACCTCATAAACACCTCGTGCACTCAGAACATGTTGTTGTTTTAGACGGAACCGGACAAATGACCCTTCGGCAAGCTCAGGATGACAAAGGAAAATTAATAGAAATAAAAAAAGGTGATGTGATATTCATTCCCAAAAACACAATACACGCGGTTAAATCAACAGGCAAACAGCCATTAAAAGTTTTAAGCGTGCAATCACCAAGTTTTGACGGGAAAGACAGAATATTTATTGAATAGAAAATGAAAAAGATCTTAGCAGCGGTATTTGTTTTATTTTTTGTGACTGTAAAAAGTCAGGTTATTTTTAGTGATAGTTATAATACTTTAACGTTACAGAATGATGTACAGGTATTCGGAAGCAAAACAGTTACTACCACTTACACAACTGCGCCAGCAGGCTATAGTGTAATTGATGATGGCTTTAAAAATAATGTCGGTAGTATTAATGCACCTAATAAACCATTTAACGTTGTGGCTTTAAAAACAACAGGATGGGCTGTCGGTTATAATGCAATTGATGCCGATACATTTTTAGTTTCAACCTCGTGGCTCGATACAACTGCAGCAGATCAGCGTTTTATTGTTTCTCCTGTTATTAATTCCATTGCAGCCAATTCCGTTTTATCCTGGGAAGCGAAATCACCTGATATAAATTTCCTGGAAGGTTACGAGGTTTACGTAACAACAAACACAACAGGCACACTAACTTCCGCTGATTTTACACCAGCTAACCGTGTGTATTATGTTGCCGATGGTAATACGGCAGGACAAGGCGAAAAAAGTATTTGGACAAAACACGGACTCTCACTTGCAACTTATTCTTTACAAAATGTAAGAATTGCTTTTAAAGATATTTCGCAAGGCATGTATCAATTATGGATCGATAATGTGAAAGTAGAAAACATTACTAATGCTAATGATGTTGGTTTAACCCTGAGTCCACAGTTCTATAATTATAATACCGCCAATACAAGTGGTTATATTTTTTGCAGCGTGACCAATTTCGGAAATATTAATCTTACAAACTTAACTCTTAATTATTCTGTTATCGGATTAAGTAATCAATCAGAATCGTTTGGTTTTTCATCTATGACACCTTATGCCGTTAGCGATTTTACTTTCGGTATTCCCTATAATATTGCAACTCCGGGTTATTATAAATTAAAGATCTGGGTTAACACAGTGAACGGAGTTACTGATCAGAATTTAACTAACGATACAATCAACACTTATTTATGCATTGTCACTTCAGTGCCTGTAAAAAATACTTTGGTTGAACAATTTGTCAGCGCTTACGATGGAAATACACCTGAAGGACAGGAAACATTAAAAGCACTAACATCCGGTTCCGTTGTAGCTGTAAACATTCATGATGCAGATTCACTTGCTGTCCCAACAATAAGCACTTTAATTTCTACCTACAGGAAAAAAACTACAACCGCTATGGTTGACCGCGCTTATTTTACGGATGTAAACTCTGTACCGGTTGACAGACCCGCTTACGCCACGCATATTAATGAGCGTAGATATGTGGTAGTGCCGGCGAGCGTTAGTATCATAAATGAAAATTACGATTCAATAACCCGTATTTTAACCTTTACTGTAAAGTCGGATTTTGTTGGCGAAGTGAAAGGTGATTACCGGATGAATGCCTATGTTACCGAAAATAATGTTTATGGCCCTGCAACCGATACAACTTACAATGGTTGGAACCAATTAAGTTTTATGTACAATGTTCCTTTCTCACCTTATTATCAATTGGGATATTATTTAAGTGCGCCTGATGGATATGTTTTAAATACCTATCAATATAAACACCAAAATGTTTTAGACGCGGCTTTAGATGGTTCGTTTGGAACACCGGGAATTATTCCAACAACCGGCGGAACGCAAGGACAAACATTTACAGTTTCTTATTCTTACACCGTGCCTCCTTCCCCGCCCGGACAATTCAGATACATGCCTAACAACATGTATATTGTTGCTTACGTCTCGGAATACAACGCCGATCAAAATTACCGTACTGTTTTAAATTGTACTCAGGATAAAATAAACACAAGAAGTGAATCAATGGTTTCGGTGAATGAGCTTAAGCTTGCTTCTCAATTTAGTTTATATCCAAACCCAAGTTATGGCATTACAAATATTTTAATTCCTGAAAACAGTTTCAAAAAGCATGTTAATATCAGTATACTTGATGTTGTTGGAAAGGAAGTCTACAATCAAAATTCTGGAATGAGTTTTGGTTTAATACAACTTAATTTATACCATCTCGAAAGCGGAACTTATTTTATTGTTTTAAGTGACGGCAATACAAAAGCCACTAAAAAACTCATTATTACCAAGTAAAGAAGGGCTCTTATTTTCCCTAAAACAAGCTATTTTATATTAAAAATTTCGTAAATTTGTCTTCCCCAATAATATTGGGAATTAGGCTGCGGGTGTGGCGTAATGGCAGCCGCACCAGACTTAGGATCTGGCGCCGAAAGGCGTGGGGGTTCGAGTCCCTTCACCCGCACAAAATACAAACCCCCTCTATTAATAACAGAGGGGTTTTTTATTGAGGCTAGGACGAGGAGTTTATCCTGAGCTTGTCGAAGGAAGTCCCTTCATGCAAACCTTCTGTTACCGCAGAAGGTTTTTTATTGAGGAAAATCGGAAAATTATTGGCAGTTTTGTATGCTTAAAAATGTTAGAAACCAAAAAAATAGCCATTATTGGGAGTACCGGAAGCATTGGTACTCAAGCTCTGGATGTAATAAAACAAAATCCTGCACATTTTTCGGTTGAAGTTCTCGTAGCTAATTCTAACGCTGAATTATTAATTAAACAAGCCCTGGAATTTAAACCAAACGCCGTTGTAATTGGTGATGAATCGAAATACCAATTCGTAAAGGATATTCTTTTAAAAGAAGACATTAAAGTTTTTTCAGGACTAAAAGCTATTGAACAAATTGTGGAGATGGAAACAATTGATATTGTTTTAGCTTGTATTGTTGGCTACGCCGGACTCGCTTCTACTATCAATGCAATTAAACATAAGAAAAATATTGCGCTTGCTAATAAAGAAACATTAGTTGTCGCAGGCGATCTGGTAACACGTTTAGCAATGGAAAACAGCGTAAATATTTATCCTGTTGATTCGGAACATTCCGCAATTTTTCAATGTTTAGCCGGTGAGTGGGAGAATAAAATTGAAAAAATTTATTTGACGGCTTCGGGCGGCCCCTTCAGAGGAAAAACAAAATCCGACTTAGCAAAAGTAACACGTGAGCAAGCTCTTAAACATCCAAACTGGACCATGGGCGCTAAGATCACCGTTGATTCGGCAAGTTTAATGAATAAAGGTTTAGAGGTAATTGAGGCTAAATGGCTGTTTAATTTATCTCCAAAACAGATCGATATCATTATTCATCCTCAAAGTATCGTACATAGTATTGTTCAATTTGAAGATGGAAGCATGAAAGCGCAAATGGGCCTGCCTGACATGAAATTACCAATACAATACGCGTTTTCTTATCCAAAAAGAGTTAAAAATACCTATGCGCGTTTTGACTTTTTTAACTACCCTGAACTCACTTTCGAGAAGCCCGACACCGAAACTTTTGCTAACTTAGCTCTCGCGTTCGAAGCCCTTAATAAAGGCGGAAATATGCCTTGCGTTTTAAACGCCGCTAACGAAATTGCTGTTAGTTCGTTTTTAAACGATAAAATAAAGTTTTTAGAAATGAGTTCGGTTATAGAAAAATGTCTGCATAAAATTTCCTTCATCGAAAAACCGAATTACGAACAATATATTGAATGCGATAAAGAAACGAGAAAACTGGCAGCTACTCTTATTTAGGAAGCAGCGGCAGTAGCAGGAGGCAGTAAAAATAAATTCAAAAATAAAAAACAATCAACCGTTTAACAACTAACCATCCATCAATTAACCATATAACCATCAAATGATCAAGTTCGGACAATTATTTCTAAGTCTCACTATATTAATTACCCTTCATGAGTTCGGGCATTTCTTTTTTGCAAAACGTTATAAATGCCGTGTTGAGAAATTTTATTTGTTTTTTGATTTTCTTTTTCCGTTTGCAGGATTATTAAACTTTTCCATTTTCAAAAAGAAAATTGGTGATACAGTTTACGGGTTGGGATGGTTTCCTTTTGGAGGTTATGTTCAAATTGCAGGAATGGTAGATGAGCAAATGGATAAAGCTACTTTAGATAAAGAACCTGAAGAATGGGAATTCAGAGCAAAACCGGCTTGGCAGCGTTTACTCATTATGATGGGAGGAATTTTAGTTAATTTAATTTTAGGAGTTTTTATTTATTGGATGGTGTTTTTCTTTTGGGGAAAATCAACTGTACCTGCCGATAAATTAACTTACGGCATTGCTTGCGATTCTACTGCTTTAACAATGGGGTTACGTGATGGCGATGTTGTTTCAACGATTGATGGTAAACCATTAACAAACTTAAACCGTGTTGAAATTGAGATCATCATGAACAAAGCTAAAAGCATGGAAGTGGTGCGCGGCGGACAAAAAGTGACGATACCAATCAGTGACGATAACATAAGCACCATTTTACATAATCTAAAAAAATCAGACTTTATAAGCGTGCGCATGCCAACTGAAGTTGCTGAAGTCACCAAAACTTCTTACGCCGAAGCTGCGGGGCTAAAAAAAGGAGATTTAATTGTAGGAGTTAATAATGTTGCAACTCCTTTCTATAATGAATTCAGAAGAGAATTAGTAAAAAATAGCGGCAAAGAAGTTGAACTGGCAGTTTTGAGAGGAATTGATACTGTAAAATTAAAATCAAAAGTAACAACCGACGGCAAGGTTGGTTTCCTGCCGCTTGTCGGTAAATATGTTCCTGTTGAAGAATTTAAATTCGGATTTTTTCAATCACTTGGTGAAGGTTTAAGTTTTGGGATGGAAAATATAGTAATGCAAGCCAAACAATTGGTTGTGATCTTTACAGTTAAAGATGCGCACAAATCAGTTGGCGGATTTTACAGCATGTACAAAAACATGAATGAAGAATGGGATTGGCATTCATTCTGGTTATTCACCGCATTTCTTTCTTTAGTATTAGCATTTATGAATTTTTTACCTATCCCGATGTTAGATGGCGGTTACATTTTATTTTTATTGATCGAGATGATCAGTCGCCGTAAAGTACCTGAGAAAGTTTTATACTATGCAAATTATGTTGGCTTAGTATTTATTTTAGGATTGATGATCTATGCCAACACCGATTGGCTGCGCGATTAGTAACCTTTATAATTTTTGGCGTTATACTAAAATGGAAAAAAGAATTTATAGGTTTTATATATCTGTAATTTTTTTAATAGAAGCTTCGATACTGCAAGCGCAACACACTACCATCAATAATAAATCCTCAGAAAAAGCTCCTGCCCCCGGCAAACATAAAATAATGCTCATCCCCTTTGAGCCGCGTTTATATATGAGTGAAATTGATTATGCATTGAATAAGGAAACAAATCTTTCAGGTAAACAAATTAAAAATATTTTTCGTGATGGTATCAATGAGCAATTATATAAAACATTAAAGCCTCAACACATGGTAGTTGATCTAATGGACGATACCATTAAAACAAAAAAAGATCTTGGCGATATTTACCAATATTTAAGTCTGGAATACATGCGCGTTCCGGATCAGGCACATTACAAACCGCCTGTAAAAGAAAAGAAAGAAAATGAAATAAAGAACGGGCAAATTGTTTCTGAAACTGATAATATACCCCGCTTCATGAATGCCAAATTAAAAAATGCAACATTGGTTCCGTACTTATATGGAAAATACAAAAGCGATATTTTTGTTTTCATTAATGAGATTGATATTAAAGCTTCTAATAGCGGCGGGCCGGCCGATGCAGCAATATCTGATGGCTTCCGGAAATTAGCTGTTCACTATACAGTTTATACATTTGATGCAAAAGAAATAAATTCCGGGATTGCCGAAACACAATTTCCAACCAATTTGAATAATCCGACAAAAATTGTAAGCGGATATTTTTCTAAGCTGGCGCAAATAATTACTGAGCGTATTAATTTGGCTTTAGCGCCGCCGAAAACTAAGTAGAAGTTTCAACACAGAGATACAGAGAACACTGAGTAACACAGAGAAAATTACTTTTTAAAAACCTCTGTGTAAATCTTTAATCTTAGTGACCTCTGTGTTGAAAATACGGGCCTCAGTCTTTTAAAACATCTGCCACTACAAAGGTACTTCCGCCGACAAAAATTAAATCGTTTACTTTACAGTTTATTTTTGCGGCATCTAATGCTTCTTTTACGGTTGGATAAGCATTTGCATTAAGCCCCAACTCTTCTCCTTTTAATTTTAATTCGTTTTCAGGTAAAGCGCGGGGGACAGATGCTTTTGCAAAATAATAAATTGCATCTTTTGGTAATAATTTTAAAATGGATGTAACATCTTTATCATTCACTACTCCCAAAACAAAATGCAATTGCTTATAGCGATACGTTTTTAAATTTTCTATTACTTCTTTAATACCATCTTCATTGTGTCCTGCATCACAGATCACCAACGGGTTTTCACTTAAAGTTTGCCAGCGGCCGTTTAATCCGGTTAGTTTTATAACATTGCTTAATCCTTTATGAATATCCTCCTCATTAATAATAAATCCGTTTTCGGTAATAACATTCAGTGCAGCTATAACTCCAACTAAATTTTTGACTTGATATGTTCCTGTCAGATCTAATTGATAGGTTTTGATTTCATTATTTTTTTTATTGAGAACAGTAACAAGTAAATTATTATTTTCTTTTTTACATTTCGTTACCTTAAGGCTTTTACTTGCAAATTGGATCGGAGCTTTTAATTCTTTTGCTTTTTCCGAAAACACAGAAGCAACCTCAGTCTGGTACTGCGACACAACAACCGGCTTACGCGGTTTTATGATGCCCGCTTTTTCAATTGCAATTTTCTGAAGTGTATCTCCCAATAAGTTCATGTGATCGAAACTTATATTTGTGATAACACTTACTACAGGATTAATAACATTGGTTGAATCTAATCTTCCTCCCAAACCAACTTCCATTATGGCAACATCTACTTCCTCATTCACAAAATAATCAAAAGCCAAACCAACACTCCATTCAAAAAAAGAAGGTTCAATGTTTTCTAATTTTGATTTATATTTTTCTACAAATTCAAGAACGTAATCTTTCGTAATTAATTTGCCGTTTACTTTTATCCGCTCCCTAAAATCTACCAGATGCGGCGATGTATATAATCCAACTTTGTATCCTGCTTTTTGTAAAACAGCCGCTAACATGTGCGACGTGGAGCCTTTACCGTTAGTCCCTGCTACATGAATACATTTTAAATTAGTTTGAGGGTTACCAAGCACCTTACAAATTGCAATGGTATTTTTTAGATCGGCTTTGTAAGCTGCAGCGCCAACGCGCTGGTACATTGGCAAACGCGAAAATAAATAATCCAGCGTTTGATTATAATTCATTTAATTAAAAGCGAATACTATAGTGATGGTTCCTGTTTGTTCTTCAAAGGCACCGTTAACATTAAATTTTGTAGCTAATGCTGCCTGACGGGCTTTTGCTTTTAGAATTGGACTTGATGTAGTTGTACCACGACCGTTAGGACTCGCTTCGATCACATTTCCATTTTTATCTACAGTAATTTCAACAACCACTTTTCCTTCTTCTTTTGTATCCTTAGGTAATGTTGGCGGATTTACTACTGCGCGTCCTTTTAAATCAAAGCCAAATTTTTTGCCTGGACCTGAACCAGGGCCTGTGCCGGGACCATGACCCGGACCATCTCCTCCTCCATCACCGCCGCCTGTTCCGCCTGTGCCATTTGTATTTGGATTACCATCAGGACTACCTTCATTTCCTGCGTGTCCGCTATTCCCATCTCCGCCGCCGGTTTTACCTTGGTTTGCTTTAAATTTTTCAGCTAGTAATTCAGCTGCTGTTTTTTCCTTCGGTTTTTCTACAATAGGTTTTATAACTGTGACGTTATTATGCGTTTTTGGTTTGCTGTCATCTACCTTCACATTTTCGCCTGTTTCGCTGGTGTAAATTTCTTCCTTTGCGCTATTTGGTGTAGGAGGTGTTGCTTCTTTTTGTTCTACAACACTTGGCGCGTTACCAATTCCGTTTGCCTCGACATTGCCTGTTCCTTCGTTATAAGTGCCAAAATTAATTTCCAATCCGCCGCCGCCGCCAACCGGTTCCGGGAAAGGAGGGTTAGGTGTAATGATATGATACAGAATTAAAAATAAAAGCAATAAAGCAAATATCACCGCTGTTACAAATGAAGCAATGGCCCTGTTCTTATTTTCTTCTGCTTGTGTTATGTACATTGTTTACTTACCGTTAGATGGTGCGGTTGCGCAAACCATTTTGCATTTTAAACGATCGCCAATCTGCATCACATCAATAAAATCCTGATACACCAGATCTTTATCAATGTGCAAAATTATGACCGGTTCTGTTTTTCCTGCTATTTTTTCGGTTAAAGCCGCTTCTAAATTGGCAACATCCGTTTCTTTACTATCAATAAAATATTTACGGTCTTTGGTTACTGCTAAATTCACCGGCTTTTTATTGTTGTCGATCGGCTTGTTAGCTTTTGAACTTGGCAAGTTAACTTTCATGGCGTTTGGACTCACCATAGTAGATAATATTAAAAAGAAAAGTAAAAGGAAGAACATGATGTCGTTCAACGAATCAGTGCTAACCTCAGCTTCTCTATGTGCTTTTTTCCGTAATCCCATTTTTTATATTTACAATTTTGTAATTGACAATTTACAATTTTTTACTGCCTCCTGCCACTGCCTACTTACTAGGTTCGTTTAACATATCCAAAAACTGTATTTGCGATTCTTCCATGCGGTGTGATAATTTATCGATGCGTGCGTTTAACCAATGATACGCTACGAATGCTAAAACACCAACCACTAAACCACCTGCTGATGTGATCATTTTTTGGTACAGACCGGTAGAGATAACTTCTATCTCAACTGTTTTTGCAATCGCTATATCGTGAAATATTTTAATTACCCCGAAGATGGTTCCTATAAAACCAAACATAGGAGCAATTCTTCCTGTAATATTTAAAATGCTAAGATTTTTTTCAAGCTTGCTTATTTCGTTTGAACCGCTTGCGGTCATTGCTTCACGTATTTCCTGAACTGATTGTCCGATACGCGAAATGCCTTGCTCCAGCATTAACGACTCAGGTGTGTTTACACTTTTGCACATACTGCGCGCATTGGCAACATTTCCGCTGTGAACCATTTCTTTTAAACCTGGCAATAAGGTTGGTGTTTTTTTGGAAGCTTTAGTGATAACGATCAAACGCTCAACCAAAACATAAACAGCTGCAATAAATAAAAATCCAAGAATATACATTACCGGTCCGCCCAATAGAACCATATCCAGTAATTGAATTTTGGTTTCAGTTACTTCCGGAGCAGTTGTAGCAGTTTGTATGCCTGTAATAGCATTGTTTATCGAATCAGTTGCAGCAACTGTGGCAGCGGGATTGATCCCGGCCTGTAAAATGAAGTTCAGCATAATAAAAAATTTACTACAAAATTAGAGTATAAAGAGGCAGGTAAATTTTATGCCATGAGGGGTTTTAAACAAGATTATGTTTATATAACGAAGTATTCTGTAATAGTTACAACCCTAAAGCAGAGCAAAGCTCACTTCAGGGTTGCATGAATGAGAAAATAATAAAGTGAGCTTTGCTCTACTTCATTATTTCAACTTAAACACAAAAGGAATGTTAAAAATTGTTTTAACAGGTTTGCCTAAAGTGTTTTTACCCGGCTTTTTGAATTTTGGTAATTTATTGATCACACGAGTTGCTTCTTCGTCACACCCTGCACCAATTCCTTTCAAAATTTTTGCGCTTTCAACCTGGCCATTTTCATCAATAATAAAAGTAACAAAAACAGTTCCCTCTTTACCAATTTCTCTTGCAGAATTAGGATAAACTGTATTCTTTCCAATAAAATCATACAAAGCTTTTAAGCCTCCTTCAAACTCTGGATTCTCGGCAGGAAAGGCGGTTGGAGATTCAGGAATTTCGGCTACAGTTGCAGTTGTTGCAATGCTTCCGGTTCCTGTGCCGGTTAATGTTCCGGTATTTGTTGGATCACCGTTAGGATTTGGATTTGCGTTTGGATCAAGATCAGGTTTTTTATCAACGGAAGCAGTATCGTTAATTACAGTAGCAATGGCATTTGTTTTTGCTCCGCCGCCTTGTTTCTTAGGCAGGTCTTTTGGTTTATCAACATCAGGATGTCCGTCAAAAATAGTTACGATGGAATCGTTTGTACCAAGATAAATTTCTTTTTTTTCTTCGATCACTTTGCTAAAAATGTAAACTCCAATTGCAAATAAAAAAACAGTAGAAGAAACAATGCTTAGCGATTTAAAAATAGTTGAATTGTAAGCGGCTCTTAGTGCGTAAGCGCCGTAATCTTTGTTGCGGTTAGCAAAAACTATATCGTTTAGTTTCTGCGAATTGTTGAATACAATTTTCATGGCCTTGAGTTTTTAGCCGCTCCTTTAGAGCGGGATGGTTAAACATTATGTAAGGTGACATGTAAATTTTCCGCATGGTTTAATTTCTTGAGATAAAGATATGGCGGGTATAAATAACAAAAAACCACCTTATTACAGATGGCTTAGTATTTTTGGTAAGTGGGGGGTTTGGGATCAAAAGTGGCTTCGACTGCGCTCAGCCACCAAAAATTCATTTGGATACGCGGTGGTTGAGCGTAGCCCAAACCATACTAATTAAAGATAAATCTGTCTTTTAGCTCCACTTCCCTCTCGAAAATGCAAATAGACTGACGGAACGTATTCACTAAGAATTTTTCTTTCTCTTGAAATTCTTTAAAAGAAATGAGCTGATATTTTTCTTTTGCGGATAGTTGTAATAAGTTAGCAATATCATAAAGCGAAACAGCATCAAAAGTTTCGTAATCTACCATTTTGTTTTGCGATACTGATAAATATTCCATTGCTAATTCCTGTAAATACTGAGTTGCTTTTGGTGTTTCGTCTTCTTCCTCGTATTCTATAATGGCTGCACCATATAGTTTTGGTTTTAATACGCTTGAATAATCTAATATCGTAAACACGCGTTCGCCCTGAATTAAAATATCCATCTCACCATTATCAAAGATCTTAATTACTTTTTTAATGATTACTTCTACGCCGTGTGTTTTTACTTTTCCATTTACCGAAAATGGAATGCCAAAATGTGCTTCGTTATCTAAACAATCATTAATGAGTTGTTTATAACGTTCCTCATAAATATGCAACTTTGCCGTTTCTCCCGGTAAAACCACCATATTAAGTGGAAACATTGGTATGGTTAGTTGTTTTATTGCCATGATTGAAATGCCTTATATACACTAAGACGCAAAAATCATGCAAAAGGTTTAGTGAATAAAAGCTAAGATAGGTTAAGAAGACAAAATAAGAGCTACAATACGCTATATGTCAGTAATTTACAACTCACTCATTTCTTTGTGCGTTTGGCTAAGTTCCTGGAAATGGTTATAAACAGGTTATTGTGTAATATTTAGTTTTTTAGCGATTGCTGACGGTAACCCTTTTTTATGCAGCATAATGCTTGTTGTTTTATACAATACAAAACTTTCTGATGCGAAAAAATAACCGCCACATTCATTTAGATCTGAGCCCCACGAATTTTTTACAACATAAAACGGTGTTCCGTCCTGGTCTTTTACAAGACCAACAATGTGCATACCATGATCATCTTGTGTTTCATAATTATCAAATGCTTTTTGACGAAGTTCTTGTGTAATATTTAATTGAGGAGTTGGCTTCATAGAAAGATTTTTTTTCTCGTCGGCTGTCATATCTGCAAATGATTTTGCGGGTTCAATAGCAATACCATCCTGAAACATAAATCCTTTTTCGCTTACATCGGCTGCCCATGCAATAGTGAATCCGTTTTGTATGGCAGAGTTTAAAATTTCTTTTAATTCATTGATCGGTACATTGTACATCGATTCCCAATTCCAGTTATCAGGAACTTCCAAAACAAATTTCGAATAGAACGGATGATGTGAAAATGATGTTATAAAAACATAATCATCAGCCTTAATCCCTGTTGCATCAGCATAACTGCGCGACGTGTAACTTTTTCCTTTGTAATCAAACTTCTCAGGAACTTTTCCTAAAAATGCATCACACACATTTTCAACCGAAGCATGCATTGCGTCAAAATCTATTTTGCCGCTTTTTTCATCAACAGTTGATTTTACTATGGAGATAATAGTTGCTTCTAATTGTCCGTGATAATGTTTTTCCTTCGGGTCTTTTTTTCCGGAATAAACTTCTTCTGGCACCATGCCGTATTCGCGGATAACCTGTATAACGTCGGGGAACCCTCCTCCTTCACCAATATTAGTTTTGCCGTGCATGCGTACATAATTATCTGCTTTTAAAGGATAGGCTTTGCGCGCAACAAACATTTCAGATAAATTATATTCTTTACCCTTTCCCATGCGTATCAGTTCACTTTCAAAAAAAGATAAAGCCGAAAACGACCAGCAAGTACCGGTCATGTTTTGATTTTGTACGGCTGTTGCATCTAAATTTTTTACAACTGTAAATTTGTATTCGCTGCCTTTTTTATTGGTCATTTCAGGACCGGATAATTGAGGTACTTTATTAATGTCCTGTGCAAAAGCCAATACACTTACACATACAAAAATCATTGCTAAGATCTGCTTTCTAATCATTGTTTTGGGTTTTAATAAACTTGAGTAAATATGCAATTTCAAATACTGTAAACAAAATATAATGGGACATAAAATGTACCGCAAATTGGGTGAAATTTTGTTTGTCGCATAGTTTATAAATAAGAAGAGCCACCATGCAAAGCAATAACCGTCCCATAGAAGCAAACATAATTTTGAAAGTATTATCGCGCGGGTCAGATGTAGTGCGAAACAATAAAAAGTGAAGTAAAAAAGAAGTTAATGCATGAAATGCAACACTTATATACCAAAATTTTGAGTGCGTAAAAGCAGCGGGAATAAAATTAAGTCCTATAGAAATTGCACTTGATAAAAAAGCCGAAACAAGTATGGCTTTATTGGTTTTTGAGAACATTTAATCTTTGGGTTTTATTAGATCTTTTAACACAAAATATAAAGCCGCGAAAATTGAAACCAGACTTAATACAATTGTGAAAATGTGAAATTTATTCGGGTAAATTTTGTCGAGTTTATAACCGCCCCAACATCCTAATCCAATAATAGCGATCATTTGAAAGCCCATACCGGAATACTTAATGTAATTGTTAGGCGGTTTTTGTGGCGATTGATTTTTCACCTGCTGCATTAATGTTTTTAATAATTGCGCCCATGTTGCAGGTTCCTGTAAATACCGCGCCGGGTTCAATTGTAAGTTTGCCTGTAACAATATCTCCCAAAATTTTAGCCGTATGTTTTAACGACAACATATCGGTTACCTCTAAAGTTCCTTTTATTTCGCCCGAAATTTCCGCGTTCTGACAAATCACCTTTCCTTCTATTTTTCCGTTTGGACCAATCACTAAACGACCATCTAATTTAATATTGCCATTTAAGGTTCCATCAATACGAACATCACCCGCTGAATTGATATCGCCGTTAATTTGAGTACCTAATCCAATTAAATTAATTGCACTGGCTTCTCCGCTTCCGTTTTTGTTTCCTATTCCTAGCATAAAATATGTAAATGGTTAATTTAGTGCAAGTTAAGATTATTATTTAAATCGGCAAAATATTTATTTAGGCTGCTGAATCACAGTTTTATAGGCCTCATTAAAGAAGGCAATATAGGAGTTTATATTGGCTTTTTTATAAAACAAGGGCAGATTATCGGCCGATATAATTAAGAAAGTAAAGGCCTCTTTTTTGATGGCTCCGGTATAAATTTTTGGGTCGTTTTTAAGGTTTTCTATGTAAACGTAGGCTTCTTTTGCATCATCAAAAGCTTTTACCAGGATCATTTGCTGTGCTGTTGCGAATAAATTACTTGCTATAGAAAAGTTTTTATTTGAATAGTAAACGGTATTAAAATTATCGATAGCAGTTTTAAAAGGGTTTACAATTTTAGGATCATCGGGTGAAATGATCAAAGCAAAATGCTGCGAATCTAACATTATTTTAAAAGTATCAACCGCTGTTTTATTTAATGAATCGTTCCCGCTTTTGAACATGGCCGGATTTTGATTTTTCTTAATAGCCAATAAAATTTCGTTAGCGCGCGGTGTCACTTCTGAGGTAGGATACAGAATTAAAAAGTCATTTAAGGCAAATATTAATGAATCGGGACCTTTTGAATACCCAATGCTTAAAGTGCGCAAAAATTCAAATTTAGCTGAGAAATCTGTTTTACCAAATTTTGTAAATGCTTCATTACAATTCGCGATCGTTTGATCGTATTTTTTTTCGGAATATAAATTAAACGTGCTCTCGTAAAATTTCTCAACTTCACTGCGTTCAGCATTCTTTTCTTCG
>DATMPR010000035.1:0-2189 GCA_035567575.1 Bacteroidia bacterium | reverse complement strand
AAAAATGGAAACACTTAAAGCTACTGAACGATTGGACTTTAAAAAACATGTTACAGAAGTTCTGAAAGAGAAAGAATATCAAACAATGCAAGTAATCAGAAAAGGAGGGAAAATAGTTTCAATTGTTAGAGATTATACTGTAAAGTTACCGGATGATAAATAAAACATTACAACATAAAATAGGCAGAACGGAAAGATCCTCCGATTGCAAATACAATTCACCCAATCACAGGAAGCACCTGACTTGGGTTATATTGTTTAACAATGGAAAAAGAAATTGGTCAAATTAACCAAACCAAAGAAACAAATGAATTAACAACAGAAAAACTTAAAACATATAAAGGATTTGAAGATCTGAATGAGGAGAAAGCTAAAGAAAGCATTAAAGCTATTAGATCTTTGGCAAGGATTCTTTTTTCAGCTTACACTAACGAAAATAAAGGGAATGTACCGTAAAGTTACCGTACCACCCTTAAATACCTTGGTAAAAAGGTGATCATCGAAAAATATTAATTAAATAATTTAATATTTAACTTTTTTACAGCGCTTTGATATTAATATTATATACTTTTTTAATATAAAAGTCATGTTATTTACTACGGATGTATACTAAAATTATATACTTTTTTAATATCAACTCCTGTTTTTAAGCCTGGCTATATATTAAAATTATATACTAAAAAAATAACTCTTTGTGCGTAATTTGTTTGTGAACTGGATTTTATTTGAAGTAAATTAGTACTGGTAAACCATAAATAAAATAATCCAATGAAAAAAATTCACATTATTGTTCTGGTTATTGTCGTTGTCATTGTTATTAGCTTTCCATCACTATTTAAAGATATACTGAATAAGCAGACAACTGAACTGAATGATAACTTGTCTCTAACTAAAAAGGTTAAGAAGTGCCAGCAAACAGAATTAACCTTTGAAAAATTAAAAACATACAAGGGTTTTGAAAATATGAGCGAAGAAGAAAGCACGAAACAAATTGAAGCCATCAAGAAAATGGCTAAAGTTATGTTTCACCTGTACGAAAATGAACAAAACAAATTAAAAACTATTTAAGATGAAACCTGAACTTGAAATTTTTACAGCCTTTGCTAAAAAAAGTAAATTTGCTGAACGCATTGAAGGCAGCAACTGTATTATTTATACCCGCGTTTCTTCTAAGGAACAAGAGCAAGGTTATAGCCTTGAAACACAAAAGCGTGAAATAGAAATCGCTTGTGAAAAAAATGGTTTTACTATTCTTGCTTATTTCGGCGGCGTTTTTGAAAGCGCTAAGACCGATGAGCGGGAAGAGTTCACTCGTATGCTAAAATTTGCCAGAAGAACTCGGGAGAAAGTTTCACATATAGTTGTATACAGCGTAGATCGCTTTTCCCGTTCAGGAGCAAACGCAATTTATATTGCGAGCGAATTAAGAAAGGAAAATATCAAAATTTTTGCTGTTACTCAGCCCGGTGATACATTCACTTCAGCCGGTAAAATGCAACAAAACCTCCAATTCATTTTTTCTGAATACGACAATGATCTCCGTCGGGAAAAGTGTACAGCAGGCGTAAAAGAAATGCTTTTAAACGGTTACTGGCCAATGAGGGCTCCAATGGGGTATAATCAAATTACACGGAAAAAACGTGATAACCTCAACTTAGAACAAAGACAAAAAATAACAGTTAATGCAACTGGTTTATTGATCAGAAAAGCTTTCTACTGGAAAGCAAAAGACAAATTATCAAATGCTGAAATTTTGGAGCGCTTAAAGAAACTTGGCCTAAACCTAAATAAAAACACGCTTTGCGACATACTTCGTAATCCTTTTTATTGCGGAATAATGACCCACAATTTCCTTAATGGGCAAGTTGTAGAAGGCAGGCATGAAAAATTAATTTCTAAGGAAATATTTTTAGCTGCTAATAGTATCAGATCCCGCAATGTTACCTTTAAACCCGATAGCGATTTTTCAGAAGTCCCTTTAAAGAATTTTTTGAAATGCGGTTTGTGCGGAAGTTCTTTTGTTGGTTATGAAGTAAAAAAGAAAAAACTTTGGTATTACAAATGCAATAAGAAAGGATGTAAATGCAACCGGAGCGCTAAAACCCTTAACCAACTTTTTTATGAAAAACTTTGTGCATTTACAATTGATGAAAAATACATTGAACCTATAAAAGATGAATTTCTAAAAT
>DATMPR010000034.1:0-2503 GCA_035567575.1 Bacteroidia bacterium | reverse complement strand
TAAAATCAAAAGAAGAGAAACTGGAGATTTTTATTCCTAACGGTCCGCGCCTTGGTAATGATGTAATTGATGCGATAAATATTTCAAAAGGATACGGTGATCGTTTATTATATGAAAATTTGAATTTTAAATTGCCTCCGGCAGGTATAGTTGGTATAATCGGACCAAACGGTGCCGGTAAAACAACTTTGTTTAAAATGATCATGGGTCAGGAAAAACCAAATAGCGGTGAATTTAAAGTTGGACCAACAGTTAAGATATCATACGTAGATCAAACGCATAAAGATATTGATCCAAACAAAACAGTTTATGATGTTGTGAGCGGCGGTTTAGATAATTTATTATTAGAAGGCCGCCCAATTAATTCACGTGCTTACATTTCACGTTTTAATTTTAACGGTTCTGATCAGGGAAAAAAATGTAGTGTATTATCCGGTGGTGAACGTAATCGTTTGCATTTGGCATTAGCATTAAAAGAAGGCGGAAATGTTTTGCTGTTAGATGAGCCAACAAACGATCTGGATGTAAATACACTTCGCGCCTTAGAAGAAGCTTTAGAAAATTTTGCAGGCTGTGGTGTAATTATTAGTCACGACAGATGGTTTTTAGATAGAGTTTGTACTCACATTTTAGCGTTTGAAGGTGATAGCAGTGTGTATTGGTTTGAGGGTGGATATAGTGAGTATGAAGAAAACCGTAAAAAACGTTTGGGTAATGTTGAACCCAAGCGGCCGCGTTACAAAAAACTGGCAACTTCATAAAACGAATTTTTGCTCATAAAAAAACCCCGGGGGATACCTGGGGTTTTTTTATTAAAAGGATAATATATTCAAATATTATTAAGCAAGTTTTACATTAACTGCATTTACTCCTTTTTTACCTTCTTCTAAATCAAAAGTTACCACATCATTTTCTTTGATCGGTTCAAGTAGACTTGTAACATGTACGAAGTACTCATTTTTTGATTCATCATCTTTAATAAAGCCAAAACCTTTAGCTGTGTTAAAAAATTTTACTGTTCCTTTGCTCATTGTGATTAGTTTTTTATTTCGACTAAAATACGAATAATTTTTTACTTACAATATTTTTTCAACAATTTTTAATAGGCATAATCACTTAAATAGATGAAAGTTGGACTTAATTTGCCATTTTTACAGATACTTGCCCTTTCTATTACCTGGTCCTGGTCTTCGCCCAAGATATTGGGTAACACCCTTTCTGTTAAATCTTTCCCGAAATCATCGCTGGAATCACGGGGTAATTCGCATGGTAAATTATCAACAGCCATCACACAAATGGTGTCTTTGTTAAAAGGCAGGTCTTCCTGGCTATTCCGCATATTATAGCCATAAAAAGGCTGCTGGATCGTACTTGCGCGTGTTGTACTCGGCACCGAACCATCCATATCGCAGGTAATATCAGCAATGACGCTAATGTGAAAACCGGGTGCTTTTATATCATCAACAGTAAACATTTTGGGCGATTTCGGATCCCAGTAATGTGCAGAAATATACAGATCAGTCACCTTAGTAAAAGCCGCAAATTTTGAAACAAAATGTTCAGGATGTTTAAAGAAATCGTTAAGGTCAAAGTTATGGTCGTTTGGTCTTTCTACATAATCGCGCGGGTTTAGCTGACAATAAACCGGTTCCCTGAAACTCATCAATAAAAATTCTTCGGCAGTAACTTTACGGATACGTAACGCACTTAAAGTTTCAATGGCACCATTAGCAACTCGTCCGCCGCCCGTTAATGCAATTTTAATATTGGGAAGTTTAACTCGTTTTAATTCTTCTTCCATTTCGGCACGGTCGCGACATAAATGTGCGGGTTTAATTCTGAAAAGATCGTACTTTAAACCATATCCTAAAATACCATTATAAGCGCCTACAACTCCTGCATAACGACCAAAACCAATAATGCGGTTATGGTTTTTATCGGTTAGGGTTTCATAATCTATCATTTGTATTTTTTTCTCGATCAAAGCTTTCATTAACTTTTGGTTATGACTTTGTTTTTTGATGGTATGAGAAAAGAAAAAATATTTTTTACCGGGAATAAGTTTTTCAATAGGAACTTCCTTTACACCCATTAAAATATCGCAATCGCTTAGATCTTCCTGTAAAGTAACACCAAAAGCGGTGTATTCATCATCTGTATAGCAACGGACTTTGCTTGGTTGTACTACAATTTCAAGATTATTATTTTTTATAACTAAGTCGGAACAAATAAGCGGAGTAAGAGGTACACGCTTATCTACAGGATTTTTTTCCTCTCTTAAAACACCTATCTTTATTTTCTGCATGTACAAAAGTAATGTTTAATGGGGTGATAAAAAATAGATATTTTCCGGAAATATTTATGATGTTTTTTATTTTTTTCGGGAATGTTTCCGCTCAAAAAGGCTATAACATTAATAAAAAGTATGCTCCTTCTGTTTTAAAACAAGACGCAGCTATTTTAAGAGATGTAATCATCACAATGCATCCTGCGATCGGTATTT
>DATMPR010000033.1:0-3797 GCA_035567575.1 Bacteroidia bacterium | reverse complement strand
TTATGAAGATACAAGTTATTTTTGTCGATTCCAAACAACTTAATACATGAACATAAAAGAAATATTCTCAAAAATTGACTTAATATTTTATCATTGTTTTATCCTGTAAAGTACAATAGAACGGCTAGAGAAAAAACCTGTTTGCAGGATCATTTTCATATCAATTGCATAAGTGGTGTCCTTTAAGGTGCCGAACTCTTTGGTTGCGAGTTGGCTTACTCCATCTGTAATTCCTGTTAACCACTTTGTAACTTTGAATTTTTTGCTGCCGATCCACATTTTTTTCTCAAACAGACTGTATTTTACCGCTCCACTTACAGGATCCTCGCCGCCGCTGCCATAAGTATTAAAATATCCTTGTCCATCGGTATTAATGGTTAACCATGTATTGATATTATTTTCATTACCTACCCATGTACCAACTAATTTCGGATCGTATTTTAACGCATCTTTCTTAATGCATGCAAACATGCTAAGAAAAACTAAACTAAGAATTGCTATTTTTTTCATTTGTATTCTTTTTAAGATTATTAATTTTTTTAATTTTAATTGGTCATATTGTAAGCATCAATGATCTTCTCGTACATTTTATCACTATTCTTTTTCAATATTTTACTTGTAATAGGTAATGCCAATGTGCCCGCGAGACTAAGGCCGAAATTAACGTATGTTTTAGAATTATCTCTTCCTCTGCGAACATCATTGTAAAGATCAATGACCTTAACTACAGTTGTAAAACCCCCGCCAATTGAAGAAAAAATGCCGGTTATTTTTGTTACCTTTTGAGATTTTCTGGTGATTTTCGCTAGTTTCAAAGGCATAAGCACGAGCGGATTTTTAGATTTCCCTAATAGCTTATCAACGTCTTTCGCTTTAGCTTTTTTTCCGTTGATGGTATATTTATTCCCATCTTTCTCAATTTTATTTTTGCCGTCGGATGACTGTTGGCCGGCTGTATTGGCTGTATTAGTTCCGCCGGCAGCTGGATTAGTTGAAGTCGTTGCGGAATTTGGCATACCGGTGTTTATTGGATTTGTTTTAGAAAATTTCTGAATTTCTCCGTTACCGTATTTTATCATCACGACATCCGATTTGAACTCTACAAATGTAGGGCCATCCGGCATGGTCGCTTTTTTGTAAGATACTGCGTTAGTGCCAACCTCCGTTATTTTTGCACGTAAAGTATCGCCATTAGTTTTAATGATCAGATCCTGTGACCTTAATTGACAGCAGATAAACGAAAGGAGCATTAATATTAAGTTGATCTTTATTTGTTTTTTCATGTTTATTGGTTTTATGATACAAAGGTGGGGTAAGGACTGTTTTTAAACATCACCCTATAAGGGTATATTAAAAAATACCCCTTTGGGGGTAGATAGAAAGATCAGGATATAAGTTTGTTATCGATAGCAAAGCGGGCAAGCTCTACCTTATTCTTTAAACCAAGCTTACTTAAAATATTTTTACGATGAGTGATAACAGTAAGCGGACTTAAAAACACTTTTTCGGCTATTTCTTTATCGGTTAGTCCTTCGGCAATATGTGTAAGAATTTCTTTTTCTCTTTTAGTTAAAATATCAAGCGGGTTGATTATGAATCTTTCTGAATAATTATTCATTAACTGAGCAGTTACTTCGGCGCTAAAATGTTTTTCGCCGCCGGCCACTTTTTGAATAACATTAATTAATTCCGACTTATCAATTGTTTTTATAACGTAACCTGAAGCGCCTGCATCCAGCATTTTTTTAATGAACATGCTTTCATTAAGCATGGTGATGGCAATAATTTTTATTTCGGGAAAACGTTTATGAATTTCTTTGGTGGCTTCAATACCATCCTTAACCGGCATTTGAATATCCGTTAAGATCACATCCGGTTTATGAATGGCAGTTTGCTCAATTAGTTTCTCGCCATTTTCGGCATGTCCAACAACTTCAAAATTGGTTACTTCTTTTAACATGGCTTTCATGCCGTCAATAAAAACAGGATGATCATCAGCTATTAAAATACGAATACTCATTTTATATTGGGAATTCAGTTGTTATAGTTGTACCGCGTCCGGGCGTAGAATCAATATTTATATTTCCTTTTAACCATAACGAACGGGTAACAATGTTCTTTAATCCTCTTCCTTCTTTATTTGTTTCAGGATTAAATCCTTTGCCATCATCTTCTATCATTATCGTTATGTGATCTTTCTGTCCGAGCACCTGAATATTAATTTCTGTTGCGGCGGCATGTTTCAAAATATTATTCACAGCTTCCTGAACAATCCGGTAAATATTAAATTGAGATTGTTTTTCCAAGACAAATTTTTCCATGTCGTGAACGTGAAGCAACACTTTTACCGCGCCGGAATTAGTTACCTTACTTGCCAGTTCATTCAAGGCAGGGATCAATCCGCCTTCTTCCAAAGTGCGCGGCATTAAATTGAAAGTGATATTTCTTATTTCTTCAGAGGCTTGATTTAATAAATTCAAAGAACCATCAATTTGTTTTTGGGCAATTGGCTGCGTTTGCAGATTAAGTTTTGCAGTAGAAAGTAAATGACCCAGACTATCATGAAGATCTTCAGCGATCCGTTTGCGTTCAGATTCCTGGGTTTCCATT
The DNA here is from genome assembly GCA_035567575.1 of Bacteroidia bacterium. GTDB lineage: Bacteria > Bacteroidota > Bacteroidia > B-17B0 > Aurantibacillaceae > JAHEYG01. Next base: position 1,187 of record DATMPR010000033.1, on the reverse strand, counting down.
ACGGCGTTCGCTTGCTCTTTTTGCTGTTCATTTAATTGCAATTGGAATTTATTTTTTTCTTTTAAACGGTTCCTATTAAATAAAAGGATAATTGAAAGCAAAGCTAAAGCCACAGTTCCAAATACCGACCAATAAATTAATTTTTGTCTTTTTAATTCTTCACGGTGTATAGCTTCTTTCTTTTGAAGTTCAAGTTTATCAGCTTCTGCTCTTTTTTCGTAATCATATTGTAATTGTTTTTTTACGGAAGCTTTTCTTGCATCCTGATTAATGATGCTATCACGGAATAAAATGTGTTTTTTATAATATTCTAATGCCAAAGGACTTTTACCGAGAGCTTTGTTAATGTCTGACAGCGTTGAATACGCGTCCCGTATACCTTCGGCGTTTTTGCTTGTTTCAGCTACTTCTAACGCACGGTTAGCATATTCTAAAGCTTTCGCCGGGTTAGATTCCTTTAAAAGACAAATACTAATATTATTCAGACATGTAGTTAAACCTTTTTTATCGTCAACTTCTTCATGCAGTTTTAATCCTTGATAATAAAGGTCAAGTGCTTTTTGTGATTGTCCCAATGTTTTATAAACGGTTGCCATATTACTAACGGAATAAGCTATTCCGGCTTTATGATTTATCTCTTCATATATTTTTTTGCTTCTTATAAAGTAATCTAACGCTTTTTCTGCTCTGTTAGATTTAATAAAGAGCGCACCAATATTATTCAAACATTGTGCAACGCCGCGTTTGTCGCCAAATTTTTCGCGTGCTTTTATACTCTTATTAAAATACTCAAGTGCCTTTTCATAATCACCTTGTTTCATGAAAATGGCTGCAATGTTATTTAAGTTTGAGCCAATTCCCAGATCATTTTTATTTTCTTCTTGTTTCTTTAAAGCTTCATAATAATAATCCAGGGCTAATTTAGTTTGTCCCCAATTATCATATACATAACCGATATTTCCCAGAGTGTAAGCAATTATTTCGTTTGAACCGATCTCTCTTGCGGATTTTAATCCTTTAAGAAAATAAACAAGAGCCATATCAGTTTTACCGCTATTAAGATAAACGGCGCCAATACTATTTAATGAATTCGCTATTTCCTGTTTTTCGCCGAGTTCTTCCTGTATTTTCAATCCCTTTTCAAGATAAACAACTGAAGTGTCGATCATTCCTTTCTGATAATACAC
>DATMPR010000032.1:0-9636 GCA_035567575.1 Bacteroidia bacterium | reverse complement strand
TCGTTATCGGTCATTTTAGCCACTGCATTATTATTCAAAGTATATTCTCCGCTTGTTGGTGTATCCAAACAACCCAGAATATTCATTAAAGTGGATTTTCCGCTTCCGGATGGTCCCATTAAGGCAACATATTCATTTTTAAAAATAGTAAGATCTACTTTTTGCAAAGCGTAAATAGTTTCAGTTCCTATCGTATAAACTTTTGATATGTTGGTTATTTCAATGATAGGCTGCATGACGGCAATTTATGTAATTTAGTTGCGTGAGTTTCAGATTGCGGATAAAATACTATTTAATTCATCGGTTAAATTACACAAATAAAACTGCAGGGGCTTTAGTTTCATCAGGTAAATTAACCGTTAATGGAAAAAAAATTACAGAAAATGAAGTGTTGAACGACAGGGATGAACTCAAATTTGAGAATGAGATTCTAAAAGAACCTGTCGAATATAAATATTATGCTCTGCATAAACCAAGAGGAATTGAATCGACATTTAATGTGAATATTCGAGATAACCTGAGTACTGTTTTCTCTTTTAATGATGAATTTATTGTTGCGGGCAGATTAGACAAAGCATCAGAAGGTTTGTTATTGATTTCGAATGATGGGAAGTGGGTGAATGGTATTACACGGCCGGAAAGGAAAAAAGAAAAGGAATATATAGTTGAAGTGAATAAAGAAATTACAAGTGTTTTTATAGATAAAATGGGAAATGGGGTTGATATTGGTATTTGTAAAACGCAACCTTGTTTGATCAAAAAAGAAGCCGAAAAAATATTCAAAATTATTTTAACTGAAGGCAAAAACAAACAGATCAGAAGGATGTGCAAAACCCTCGGTTTTAAAGTAGAGCGGCTAAAACGGGTTCGTATAGATAAATTTCATTTACATGATTTAGAACTACTTAAGTATAAAGAAATAAAAATTTAACATTAATTGTTATAACAATTAATGTTATAACATATATATTTGTGATATAAAATTTTAACACACAAAATATATGAAAACAATTCAAAAAACAGCCGCCGCAGCTTTAACAGTTATGGCTTTAAGCACCACAGCACAAACAAATTGGAAAGTGGATGCATCGCACAGTAAATTAGGTTTTTCAGTTACCCATTTAATGGTTAGTGAAACCGAAGGAAAATTTAAAGTGTATGAAGGTTCAGTCACTTCAAAATCTGAAACGGATTTTACTGATTCGAAAATCGAATTTTCGGTTGATGTAAATTCAATTAACACGGATGATGAGAAACGCGATGGACATTTAAAGAGTCCTGATTTTTTTGATGCTGAAAAATTTCCGAAAATGATCTTTAAAGCAAATTCAATGAAAGCAGGAAAAGTAAAAGGAACTTACGATTTAGAAGGAGATCTAACGATGCACGGTGTAACTAAAAAAGTAAAATTACTTGCAGTTGGCGCATCAAAAACTGTAAAAGATCCCTGGGGAAATACAAAATATGCGTTTAAAGTTACAGGTAAAATAAACCGTACAGATTTTGGTTTAAAATGGAATGCAGTTTTAGAAGCAGGTGGAGTAGTAGTGAGCGAAGAAGTGAAAATTGATTGTACGCTTGAATTAGCAAAAGCTTAATTAAAAAGATCCCGGCATAAGTTTTGTTCATAGTGTCGGGATTTTTTTTATTTTTACCATTGTGAAGTTAGAAGAAGAAATACAACAAAAAAAATTCAAAAGCGAGTTTCATAAACTGGCAATTAATATTACTTATTCTTATAACTGGTTAAGTTATTTCAATCATTCAAAGTTCAGGAATGAAGATATAACCCCTCAGCAATTTAATGTGCTGCGTATTTTGCGCGGACAATATCCAAACCCCTGTAACTTAAAATTGGTAAAAGACAGAATGCTGGATAGAATGAGTGATGCTTCACGTATTGTAGACAAACTGAAAGCAAAAGGATTTTTAGAGCGCCATGAATGTCCGAACGACAGGAGAAATGTAGATCTGCTCATTACCGAAAAGGGACTCGAACTTTTAAAAAAATTGGATTACCTCGATGATGAATTTAAAACCACTTTCAAAAATTTATCGGTTGCCGAAGTAAAACAACTGAACGATCTACTCGATAAAGCAAGAGGGTAGTTGTTCGGTGAGCTCACCATGATATTGTATTTTGAATTAATTTATTAAAAATAAAAAAGGGAACGAAATGCTCCCTTTTTTGTGATTTTATTTTTGAAATATTACGTAATAGTGAACTTGACAAACCATAGAATTATTAAGCATCAACTTTTGCATACTTCGCGTTTTTCTCAATGAATTCCCTTCTTGGCGGAACTTCGTCGCCCATCAACATTGAAAACACACGGTCAGCTTCTGCGGCATTATCAACCGAAATTTGTCTCAGCGTTCTTGTTTCAGGATTTAAAGTAGTTTCCCATAATTGTTCAGCGTTCATTTCACCTAAACCTTTATAGCGTTGCACATTTACATTTTCAGGTTTGTCGCCGCCAAATATTTTTATGGCAATATCACGCTGCTCTTCGTTCCAGCAATAACGCATGTCTTTTCCTTTTTTAACCTGATAGAGCGGAGGGGTAGCAATGTAAACATGCCCGCGTTCAATTAATTCTTTCATGTGACGGAAGAAGAACGTTAAAATTAAAGTTGTAATATGAGAACCGTCCACGTCGGCATCACACATGATAATAATTTTGTGATAACGGAGTTTATCTAAATTTAAAGCTCTGTCGTCTTCTGCGGTTCCGCGGAAAACACCCAATGCTGTAAAAATATTTTTAATTTCTTCGTTCTCATAAATTTTATATTCTAAAGCTTTCTCAACATTTAAAATTTTACCGCGTAAAGGTAATATCGCCATGAATTCGCGGTTACGGCCCTGCTTCGCAGTTCCTCCCGCCGAATCACCCTCAACTAAAAATAATTCTGAAAGAGATGGATCACCACTGGCACAATCTGCTAATTTACCGGGTAAACCCGAGCCGGTCATAACATTTTTACGCTGTACCAATTCGCGTGCTTTACGTGCGGCGTGCCTTGCGGTTGCAGCTAAAATAACTTTATCTACAATCATGCGCGCGTGTTTCGGATGTTCTTCCAAATAATTATTTAACGCTTCGCTGATCGCTTGGTCAACCGCGCCCATTGCTTCGTTATTACCTAATTTTGTTTTGGTTTGTCCCTCAAATTGCGGTTCCTGAACTTTAACAGAAATTACTGCGGTTAATCCCTCACGGAAATCATCACCTGCAATTTCAATTTTTAATTTCGAAAGCATTCCTGATTTATCAGCGTAACTTTTTAAAGTACGTGTTAAACCTCTGCGGAAACCTGCTAAATGGGTTCCGCCTTCATGAGTATTAATATTATTTACGTAACTCTGCAAGTTTTCAGAATACGAATTATTATAGATCATGGCTACTTCAACGGGAATACCGCCTTTTTCGCCTTCCATGTAAATAACTTCATCGATCAGCTTTTCTTTACCGCCATCCAGATAATTAACAAATTCCCTTAAACCGCCCTGACTCATAAAAGATTCGCCTACAGGCTTTCCATTTTCATCCAATTGGCGTTTATCTTCAAGGGAAAGTGTAATTCCCTTATTTAGAAACGATAATTCGCGCATTCGGTTGGCCAGGGTAGTATAATTATACTCACCTACGATAAATATGCTTAAATCGGGTTTAAACGTTTGTATAGTGCCCCTGTAAGTAGTGTCACCTACCTCTTTGGCAGGATAAAGCGGTTTTCCACAGCTAAATTCCTGCACTGTGATCTTTCCATCGCGGTGAACCTCAGTTTTCATATGGATAGATAAAGCGTTAACACACGAAACGCCAACCCCGTGTAAACCACCCGAAACTTTGTAAGTATCCTTGTCAAATTTACCACCGGCATGTAGCACGGTCATAACCACCTCTAAAGCACTTACACCCATTTTAGGATGAATACCTGTAGGAATACCACGGCCATCATCCTTTACGGTAATAGAATTATCTTCATTTATGCTTACCCAAATGTTTTTACAATGACCGGCAAGCGCCTCATCAATGGAATTATCAATAACCTCATAAACTAAATGATGCAAACCTTTCACCCCAATATCACCAATATACATGGCGGGACGTTTTCTTACCGCTTCTAATCCTTCTAAAACCTGGATGTTATCCGCGCCGTAATTTGCTTTATCTGTAGTTGTGCTTTCTGACATAAAATCGCTCTCTTTTTTAAGTTTTTAATAATCTTTAAATATATCGATTTTCCTTGGGTTTTAAGCTGTTTTTACGAGCGAATTTTTACTAACAAATGTTAATAACATTTTCTTGTTTTTTAAGGATAAATAATACGAAAATTTGTTCAAAAAAACGGCAAAAAAAACTAATATTGCGTTACCTGAATTAATGTGAAAGGTATAACAAAAAAACAGAAACCTTTAATATCTTTACACCATGAAAAAAAATATTCTTTTATGCATAATGGCTTTGAGTATTATCAGTTCTCATGCCTTTTCCTCAATAGCAGGAAATCCAAAAAGCAAAAATAAATCGTATTGGTTGTCGGAAAAACGCAATGATGGCGGTGAAAAATGTTTTGATGAAAACACGCACATCATAAATTTTGGGGTCGGTTTCGGAAGAAGTTACGCTTATCTTTATAATGCGGCAGGCGCCTCTGCAGGAACTACCCCGGCTTTCAGTGTAACTTACGAGCAGCCGTGGCCAAAAAAATTAGGTCCTGGGTTTTTAGGAGTTGGCGCTTATTTCGGATATCAGCACACCTATTACAATTATAATTACTATTATTTTTATAATAATGGTGCGTATTATTATGATCACAGCTGGAATTATTTCATGGTTGCAGGAAGAGCAGCATACCATTGGGATGTTTTAAACAGTAAAAATGCCGAAGTGTACGCAGGCGTTCTTATTGGATTGAGATTCCAAACTTATACGTATTCAACAAACGATCCGGGTAACAGTGATCCTTATAAATACAATCAAAGTTCGGTATGGCCGGTATATTCTGTTTTTGCAGGAGCGCGCTGGTATTTTGTAAAAAACTTCGGTTTGTTTGCTGAACTTGGATACGGTATCTCTTATGCGACCGGAGGTTTAAGTATTAAATTCTAACTGAACAATCAAAAGATATAAAGAGCCGTTTTTTCAAGCGGCTTTTTTTATTAGTTTAACTTCCAAAATTTTAATACATGAACAATCTGTTTTCTTCCGAAGCTCTGCTTAGTTTAATTCCATTAACTCTAATGGAAATCCTATTGGGAATTGATAATGTAATTTTCGTTTCTATTGTATTGACTCGTTTAGACAGAAACCAAACCAAAAAAGCAAGTTTAATTTGGATGCTGGCTGGCATTGCAATGCGGTTATTATTTTTATTCCTATTAGGATATTTAATAAAAGGCGAACATATTTTGTTCACCATTTTCGATCATGCGGTTGAATTAAAAGATCTGATCATGTTGGCCGGCGGCCTTTTTCTATTGGTAAATTCAACTCTTGAGATCCATAATAAACTGGAAGGCGAAGATCCCGATGAAAAATTAAAAGCCGAAAATAAAAAGCCCGCCACCTTCAAATCCATCATCATTCAAATTATTTTAATTGATATGGTTTTTAGTATTGATGGCATTGTTACTGCGATCGGTATGGCGAATAGTTTCTTCATCATGATGACAGCCGTTATCACCAGCATGGTCATCATGTTTTATTTTGCTCCAAAAATTTCAGCTTTCATTCACAAACATCCGACTTTTAAAATTTTAGCGCTTTCCTTTCTGGTTTTGATCGCTGTTCTATTGGTAATTGAAGGCGTGCATATTGAAAAAATAGAAATCCCAAAAGGCTATATTTATTTCGCAATGGCTTTCTCGTTTTTAGTTGAATTGCTTAATTTAAGGTTCAGAAAGAAAACGATAAAGGCTGTTGAATTGCGCTCGCCAACTTTAGATGATCAGATGGATGATAAACTTCATTAATGCCACCCTTTCAGGGTTTTTAAACCAATTTTTATTTATTCTATAATCATATCAGTCCTTCGGACTTTGAATCAAAACCTAATCCCAAAGGGATGGAATGATTATAACATTATGAAACATTACGAGTGTAAAACCCCGAAGGGGTGAAATTAACGCATTCAGGTAAATTTTTTCCGCAGAAGCATGAAGGACGAAAGTCCTGATTTTTATATTAAATTTATGGCATAATTAATAAAGCATGACTTCAAAACTAAATTTACTTGAACAGAAAAAAGCCGAAGCGCTTTTAGGCGGCGGGCAAAAACGCATTGACGCGCAACATAAAAAAGGCAAATTAACCGCGCGTGAACGTGTTCACTTCCTGATGGACGAAGGAAGTTTCGAGGAAATTGGTATGATGGTAACACACCGCAGCAACGATTTTGGTTTGGAAAAAGAAAAATATTTGGGAGATGGTGTTGTAACCGGATACGGAACAATTAGCGGTCGTTTAACTTACGTTTTCTCTCAGGATTTCACTGTTTTCGGAGGCTCATTATCGGAAACGCACGCAGAAAAAATTTGTAAAATTATGGATCTTGCCATGCAAAATGGTGCGCCCTTAATTGGTTTAAACGATAGCGGTGGCGCCCGGATTCAAGAGGGAGTTGTATCTTTAGGAGGTTACGCCGATATTTTTTACCGTAATGTGCGTTCCAGTGGCGTTATTCCACAATTATCAGGAATTATGGGTCCGTGTGCAGGAGGCGCTGTATATTCGCCGGCTATGACGGATTTTATTTTAATGGTTGAGAATACCTCATACATGTTTGTTACCGGACCAAACGTTGTAAAAACAGTTACGCACGAAGAAGTTACAAGCGAAGAATTAGGCGGAGCAATGACACATGCTTCAAAAAGCGGTGTAACACATTTTGCTTGTGCGAATGAAATTGAAGCGATCAATCATATTAAACAATTATTAAGTTACATGCCTCAGAATTGTGAGGAAGATGCACCTTCAGTTCATTATGAAATTGGAAATGAAATAAGAACAGGATTAAATTCAATTATTCCTGATAACGCTAACCAGCCCTACGACATCCGCGAAGTAATTGAAAATGTAATTGACACGGAAAGTTTTCTAGAAGTGCATAAACATTTTGCCGAAAATATTGTTGTCGGTTTTGCGCGTTTGGCGGGGAGAAGTATTGGAATTGTCGCAAATCAACCCGCCGTTTTAGCAGGTGTTTTAGATATTCACTCTTCAACTAAAGCTGCACGTTTTGTGCGTTTTTGCGATAGTTTTAATATTCCGCTTTTAGTATTTGAAGATGTTCCCGGTTTTTTACCGGGGACAGATCAGGAATGGAATGCAATTATTACCAATGGCGCGAAATTATTGTACGCGTTCAGCGAAGCAACTGTTCCGAGAATTACTGTGATTACCCGTAAAGCTTATGGCGGCGCTTATGATGTAATGAATAGCAAACACATTGGTGCGGATATGAATTACGCATGGCCAAGCGCTGAAATTGCGGTAATGGGAGCGAAAGGAGCTGCTGAAATTATTTTTAAGGGAGAGATCACTGCTGCAAAAGATAAAGATGCAAAATGGAAAGAGAAAGAAGCAGAATATCAAACCATGTTTGCAAATCCGTATCGCGCAGCAGAGAGAGGCTTTGTTGATGCGGTAATTAAACCCGAAGAAACACGTATTAAATTGATTCGCGCCTTTAAAATGTTAGAGAATAAGGTTGATAAATTACCAAAGAAAAAACACGGTAACATTCCTCTATAGTCATTCTGAAAACAAGCAGATTGAACCTGTTCAGTGCTTGTAGTTCAGGATCTTTCGAAGAACGAGATTATAATATAAAAGAATTTTATCATATGGAAGAGACAAACATTTTTTTTCATGCCTTGGCTTACATTGCTTTTGTGATTTTATCGGGCATTGCATTTTTGATCAGCTTTATATTTTTTGTCATACGCGTTTCGCAAGGACATCAGCACCGCTGGAATTGGCTGGCAGCCGCAATTATTACATTGTTAATTATGTTATTCTCTGTTTTTTTATTTGTGAATAAGGTAATGCACACGGTAAAAAATCTTGGTAATCATGTTGAGAAAAAATTTGAAGAATCAATGGAGGATTTACAAAAAGCGGATACTTCTTATAAATACACAAAACTCAACACTAACGAAACTGTTAAGAAATTAAAAGAGTTTGAAATAATGAATAAGGAAGCCACTACACCAAAGGAATTTTACGTGTATTATGGGTTTAATGATTATTATAGGATGCCTTTAACTTATCCTTTTTCTTTACATTCAACGGATGTTTTAGAAACAGCTGCCTTATATAATGAGAGAAATGTTACAGAATTCAATATAAACGATAATGAGGAAGAAGATTGTGGCATCAGTGGGATAAGTGACTTTGCTTTCGATCATTCAGTAATTATTGCTAAAATAAAAGAAGTACAGAGTAAAAAAGAAGCTTACCAGGTCTATTCCTTTACCGAAAAAAAATTAGCGGTACGTAATTCTTTTAAAGAAGCTTTCCAAACCGCCCGAAAAGAATTTAATTACCGTGGCTACGATACTTTAATTAGCGTTTTGCAGTACAACAAATTATTTAATTGATTCCATTTCCAAATTATCAGGTAACAAAAAAGGCCCGGATAATTTCCGGACCCTTTAAATTTTTAATAGAATTGATTATTTAATCAATATCACATGACCTTTAAGTTCATGCGCTTTTCCAAATACATCTGTACAATCAATTAACCAGGTATAAACGCCTTCTTCAATTTTAATATCATAACTAACGTCACTTTTTTTCTGTTTGATGCCGGTCCAGCCTTCATTAAAATCGTTGGTATGGAAAACTTTTTCTCCCCAGCGATCGAAAATAGTTAAATCATATTTCGTTACTCCAAAACCTTTTGGCTGGAACACATCATTTAATCCATCACCATTTGGCGTAAACGCATTCGGAACGTAAATTCCAAAATCTTCACCAACTACTAACTCTTTTAATAAAGTATCATAACAACCTCTGTCACTTTTTACAATTAAAGCAACAACATAAGTTCCCGGATCGGTGTAATTAAATGTTGGGTTTTGTTGTGTCGAGGTGTACTGCGCCGTATTCATGAAATACCAATTCCAGCTTACAATTGGCGTTCCATATGATGCGTCAGTAAATGTTACTTCCTGATCAATATTAATGATCGGTTTAATTGGGGCATAATTAAAATCTGCAACAGGCTGAGGATACGTTTCAATAATAACAGGATTGCCAACCCCCATACAACCATTCGCATCCATGACATTTAAGCCTAAAGAATAATTTGCAGCCGCATTAAAACAATAATTTCCAATTTGCCCGCTTGCTGTAATTCCTGCGCCATTTATAGTCCAGCCATAACTTGTAATGTTTGCGCTTCCTGAACCTGTAAACGTTACGCATGTTGGTACACAACCTTGAGTTGCGCCTGTACTAATGTTTGCGGTAGGCAAAGGATTTACCATAATGTTTGTGTTTGCAGAATTACTGCAGCCATTTGCAGTTCCAACAACACTTACATTAATTGAAGTATTTCCGTTGTAAGGATAAGTTGATCCTGAAATATTACCCGGCTGCCATATATAAGTATTAGCGCCGC
>DATMPR010000031.1:0-2607 GCA_035567575.1 Bacteroidia bacterium | reverse complement strand
TGATAAAACGGGCGCAATAGAGCCTGAATTGTATGCCCAATATAAAGCTAAATTGGTAGCGGAAAAGGGGGAGATTCAGACCGAAATAGACAACCTTAGTATAAATTTATCGAACATTGAAAGTGCTATTAATAAGTACTGTAATTTGGTTATGAAAGTGCCTCATTTATGGCGAGATAGCGATTATAAAGGAAAATTAGAGCTTCAAAATATCCTGTTTCCGAGAGGTATTTTCTACTATCGTGAAATTGATGATTATCGAACATTGGAAATAAATCCAGTCACCCTTAAACTTGCTTCATTATCAGTAGTTTTAGGGCATAAAAAAAGCGGACTTTCAAACTATTTGCTTGAAAAATCCGCCTCGGTAGCGGGAGGATGATTCGAACATCCGACCTTTGGGTTATGAGCCCAACGAGCTACCCCTGCTCTATCCCGCACTATTTTTTTTGGGGTGAAATGTACTTGTGCTACTTCACACCTATTTTTTTGATCTTTCAGGGTAATTTTTGTTGAAAGATGTACGTGTTGCGAATTCGGAGGCAAAGATATATTTCCTTTCTTTGTAATGCAAATAAATTTTTTGAACATCAGTATTTCCCCTCATAAATCAGGCTTTGTAAGCATAATTGGCTGCCCGAATGTTGGTAAGTCAACTCTAATGAATGCACTTGTTGGCGAGCGCTTAAGTATAATTACTTCAAAAGCGCAAACAACTCGCCACCGCATCATGGGCATTGTTAGTAATGAAAATTATCAAATTGTTTTTTCGGATACACCGGGTATTTTAAAACCTAATTATAAATTGCAGGAAAAAATGATGCAGTTTGTTATTAGTGCTTTAACAGATGCTGATGTTTTTTTGCTGATCACAGATGTATTTGAAGATATTGAATTGGAGCCCGAGTATATTGAGAAATTAAAAAAAACATCAACTCCCGTTTTGTTATTGATCAATAAAATTGATGCCGCCACACAAAAAAAAGTTGAACAAAAAGCAGCTGAATGGAAAGTAAAATTACCAAACGCGCAAATTCTTGCGATTTCTGCTCTTGAAAAGTTTAACCTCGATCAAATAATGAATAAGATCGTTGAATTACTTCCGGTTGGTGATGCGTTTTATGATAAAGACCAACTTACCGATAAATCGGAACGTTTTTTTATAAGTGAAATTATCCGCGAGAAAATTTTAATGCAGTACAACAAAGAAATTCCTTACAGTGTTGAAATAACGGTTAATTCTTTTAAAGATGAACCAACAATTATTAAAATACAAGCTGATATTTTAGTTGAGCGCGATAGTCAAAAAGGAATAATAATTGGCCATCAGGGCGAAGCTTTGAAAAAATTAGGAACAACTGCCCGGATGGAAGCAGAGAAATTTTTCAATAAAAAAATTTATCTCGAACTATTTGTAAAGGTAGATAAAGACTGGCGCAGCAACGACAACCGTTTAAAAAATTTCGGTTACTGATCCGTACTTTAGTTCTTACTTAAATTCAGTCGGCTTTTTCAGCTCCGGATTCTTCGGTAAATTTTTAGCGATCACTTTTTCGAAAGCATCTTTTTGAGTCGTGTATTCTTTTTGCAGATCTGTTATCGATTCCAAATGTGTGGTATTGGGCTTCGATTCCATTCCGCAAAAGGTGCCATATAATTTAGAAACTTTTTCGCGTAAACGTTCTTCATCAGCAAAAATGGAAGTTTTTTTGGTAGCCATAAATTCTCCTTTCACTTTTTGTAAATCAGTATAAAACGCCTGAGCATTTTTATTTTTCGCATACGCAATTGTATCCGCTTTTAAACTCTTTTGAAAGAACGAAATACTATCAATGGTCTTGTTCACATTATTGTAAAGTGTTTGTACTTCCATAGCTTTTTCATAAACTAATTTTCTGTCTTCTAAAGTCAGATCTTTGTTGGCAGTATCATGAATACATTTAACTGTATTCGTATATTCTTTGTCTTTCACCTTTACTTTTATGGTGTAAACACCGGGTAAAACCATTGGGGCATTAAATCCTGCACCATCAAACTTTGTACTTCCGGCTGCGACTTTTGGCGGCGTTCCTCTTAAATTCCAGGATACTTTGTTAATCCCTTTTCGGATACCACCTGGCATTGTTTGCAATAAAGTTCCTTTATCATCATAAACTTCAACAGTGATTTTTCCGGTTGCTAGGCGTTGTTTTAAATAATAATTAATGGTTGGAACAGAGGAGGGATTTCCTGCGCCCCAGCCGCCTGAAGTTTCAGGACCACCCCAACCGTATTTACCATTATTAAGTGTAATGTCGGGTGTTTGAAATAAAAACATTTCTTGATCCCAGGTTTCTTTAGTTAAATTACGCATCGGACGAATATCATCTAAAATAAAAATACCTCTTCCGTGTGTTGCTACAATTAAGTCGTGAGTTTTTGGATGAATTTGAAGATCACGTACCAAAGCATATTCAGGAATATTATTTTTCATTCTGAACCAATTATCACCTCCATCTAATGTTGCAAATAATCCCATCTCAGTTCCTAAAAACAATAAATTTTTATTTTCAGGATCTTCTTTAATTTTGTGAGCGAAGCCGGTAAATTCAGAACTGCTTATTTTTT
>DATMPR010000030.1:0-5989 GCA_035567575.1 Bacteroidia bacterium | reverse complement strand
AGGTTATTCGGTTAATAAGTTATTGGGTTGTTGAGTTATGATTTTTTCGGTTTATAATTTTCATTACAAATTAACTTAATAACCTAATAACTAAATAGCTCATTTTAATCGTTCCAAAGATACGGAAATAAGAGATTTGCCAGCATAATTACCAATACATTTAAGGCACCTAATATTAACAAAAAATCATAACTAACGCCCCAGCTCAGTCCGTCAATTGCCTGTTTACTTAATCGTATAGAAACCATTACCATTGGCATTAATACAGGAAAGCTTAAAATACTCATAAGGGCAAAATTGTTATTGGCTTTAGAGGCAATAGCACTCATCAAACTTAAAACTCCCGCAAAACCCGTTGAAGAAAGCGCTAAAGTGATAAAAAACAGACTAAAATTCTCGATATTACCTCCTATAAACCAAATATAAAAAAACAGAGTTATAAGGCTTATTACTAGCATTAAAACCATGTTAAAAATGATCTTTGCCAATATAAAGCTGCGGGGTGAGTAGTAGGTATAATTAAAAAGACCCATTCCTTTAGTTTCCTTTAAAAAACTTTTGGAACTAATGGTAACCGAAGCAAATAAAAGTATGACCCAAAAAAGAGCATTCCATTCGTGGGTATGAATTATGCCTTTAAAAGATAACGCGCTTATGAAAACGGTAGCAGCAACGTAAACTAAAATGCCTCCCAGACTGGCTTTTTGTCTGAATTCGAGTAAAAATTCTTTTTTAATAAGGGTATTTATTTGGTTTAAATTCATTTTTTGTAAATGTCTTTTCTATGACCAACTCTTCTTACTTCAACTATTTTAACTTCTCTCAGCAATTAAATAAACAACTCTGTAATCACCAATGCGTATACGCCAAAGATTTTCTTTGCTTCCTGCCAATTTTTTTGAACCTGTTGGTCTGGGGTTCCTAGATAATCCTTCAATTATAGGGACAATTCGCGTTACAATACTTGAAGGCAATTTCTGAATTTCTTTTTCGGCGGACTTTTTAAATGTAATCTTATACATATTACAATTTACCTTTTTTCTTAAGGTTTTTTTTCACAGTATTCCAGGAAACAGAAGGTTCTTCAGCTCTAGATTCTGCTATGATCATATCAAAAAGGTCCTCCAATTGTTCGTCGTATTTTTTTAAGGTCTTTAAATCAATAACTACAGCCGTTTTTTGGTTCTTTTTGTTAGTAATATATGTCACACCTTTCATATGTAATAATTTGTTTTTTTATTGCCACATGGAATACCCAGTTGATATTCATCGGTATTTATATTGGGTAAACTTGGGTATTTCATGCAATAAAGTTACAAAAAACTCTTAAATTTGAGTACCAAAACTAATAAAAATGTGTGATTGGCCTGCGGGTGATAAATTGATGGAAAAATACCATGATGAAGAGTGGGGCGTTCCGGTTTTAAATGATAAAATTCATTACGAATATATTGTGCTGGATGGTTTTCAGGCGGGTTTAAGCTGGAAAACGATTTTGCACCGAAGAAAAGGTTTTAAAAAAGCATTTGCAGGATTCAATTATAAAAAAGTAGCCGCGTTCACGAAAAAAGATGTTACACGTTTAATGAAAGATGATGGCATTATTAAAAACCGTCAAAAAATTGAGGCTGCAATTACGAACGCAAAAATATTCATGGATGTGCAGAAGGAATTTGGAAGTTTTAATCGTTACATTTGGCAGTTCGTGGGCTATAAACCAATTCACAATAAACACAAACATTCCTATGAAGTGCCCGCGACTTCACCCGAATCAGACGCAATGGCAAAAGATCTGAAAAAACGCGGATTTAAATTTTGCGGAACAACAATTTGTTACGCATATATGCAGGCAGCGGGAATGGTGAATGATCATTTAGTAAGTTGTCCGAAATATTCAGAACTAAATAAAACAAAAAAGTAATTATGAAACTAATTGAATGCGTACCAAATTTCAGCGAAGGCCGCGATTTAAACATCATCAAACAGATCACTCACGAAATTGAAAGCGTTGAAGGTGTTAAACTTTTAAATGTTGATCCGGGTAAAGCTACGAACCGCACTGTTGTTACCATGGTGGGAGAGCCGGAAGCCGTTATTAACGCTGCGTTTTTAGCAATAAAAAAAGCCGGAGAATTGATCGACATGAGCAAACACAAAGGCGAGCATCCGCGTATGGGCGCAACCGATGTTTGTCCGCTTATACCGATTGCAAATATTACAATGGAAGAAACCGCTGAATTCGCAAAAAAATTAGCAAAACGTGTTGGTGAAGAATTAAAATTACCAATATATTTGTACGAAGCAGCGCAATCAGATAAAAAGAGAAGCAATTTATCTGTTATCCGGGCAGGCGAGTACGAAGGCTTTTTCAAAAAAATAAAATTACCTGAGTGGAAACCTGATTTTGGTCCGAGTGAATTTGATACTAAACGCGGTGCAACTGTTATAGGTGCGCGTGATTTTTTGGTGGCATACAATGTAAACTTAAATACAACTTCAACCCGCCGCGCTAACGCAATCGCATTTGATGTGCGTGAAGCGGGACGAGTTGTATTAGAGAATGGAAAACCTGTTAAGAATGCAGACGGGACTTCAAAATCAATTCCGGGTTCTTTAAAAAGTGTAAAAGCTATTGGATGGTATATTGAAGAATATGGCGTTGCTCAGATTTCAATGAATCTAACCAATATTAATATTACTCCTGTACATATTGCTTTTGATGAAGTAAGTAAAAAAGCAACAGAGCGCGGTATTCGTGCAACAGGTTCTGAATTGGTTGGATTAATTCCGCTAAGATCTTTATTAGATGCGGGAAAATATTTTTTAAAGAAACAGGAACGCAGCATTGGTGTAAGCGAAAAAGAATTAATAAAGATTGCCGTGAAATCGATGGGCTTGGATGAGCTCGGTCCTTTTAAACCAGAAGAACGCATCATTGAATATTTATTAAAAGAAAAAGCAGATTCAAAATTGATCAGCATGTCGCTTATTGATTTTGCTGATGAAACTGCGAGTGAAAGCCCGGCGCCGGGCGGCGGTTCTATTGCTGCTTATGTTGGAAGTTTGGGCGCATCATTAGCAACTATGGTCGCTAATTTAAGTTCACATAAAAAAGGCTGGGACGAAAGATGGCAGGAGTTTAGTGCCTGGGCGGAGAAAGGACAATTTTATAAAGACGAATTATTGAAATTAGTGGATGCCGATACAAAAGCGTTTAATTTAATCATGACCGCTTTTGGTTTACCAAAAGCAACCGATGAAGAAAAGAAAGCAAGAACAAAAGTGATTCAGGATGCAACAAAATTCGCAATTGAAATTCCGTTTAAAGTTATGCAGCTTTCATTCGACAGCATGCAATTAATAAAAGCAATGGCCGAAATCGGAAATCCAAATTCGGTGAGTGACGCAGGTGTTGGTGCTTTGTGCGCGCGCAGTGCAGTAATGGGAGCGTTTATGAATGTCCGTATTAACGCAGCCGGTTACGATGATAAAAACTTCGTGAATGATGTTGTCGCTAAAGGTAAAAAAATTGAAAACGACACCATTGCTCTCGAAAAAGAAATTCTGGAGATCGTAAATAAAAAAATTGGAATATGATCCTTCCGCAAGCTCAGGATGACATAGTGTTTTTAATATCTGCGTTAATCAGCGAAATCTGCGGGAAACTTTAAATGAAATAACAGTATGAAAAAAATCATCGCATTATTATTTGTTGCAATTTCTGTAAATATGTTTTCTCAGGACAAAGAAATTGGAAGAGATACAAGCAATAAAATCATTCCGCACCCGGTTTGGACGCCGGATCCTAATGATCCGCTTGTAGCACATTACGACTACCAAAAACCGGAACCAAAAAAAAATAACATTGTTTCAAGAACGGAAGCTGATACAACTTACAATTTGAAATCTGCATTTAAACTTCAATTAACTTCATTGTTAGCGGACAAATTCGCTTTATCGTACGAGCGCGTTTTTAAACATAAATTATCGTGGGAATTTACGCCTGCTTATATTTTTGCAAATCCTGCTTACGATGGGATCAGTCAATCTATCCGTCCGAATATTGCGTTTAAGAGTACAGGTTGCGAAATAAGGTTTGGACTTAATCTTTTGTTCGTAAAACCCTATCGTGAACAAAGTAAAAAAATGCACTCCAAAGGTTTGTTTATCTCTTTCCGCTACCAGCATGCTGATAATGTAGATTACTCTAATGATGGAAAAGGCGGGCAAGGATATGGTTACAGTTATAAAGTTTCTCAAACGAAAAATTTGATCGGTGTTTTTTATCGCAGCAGAATTTTTGAAGGAACAAAGAAAGCCGGCATCGAAGGCTTTTACGAATTTGGATTTTACACAGGTATGTCGCGCACAGTTTGTTTTTCTTATTCCGGTGCTTATGGTGATGATAAAGGTGAGCCAATGAGTGTAACAAATGTTGGTATTCCATTCGAGAACGGTTTTGTTTTTATGCCTGTTGTAAGAATAGGAATGGCTCTTCGTTTAAATAAATGGAGGAAACAATAATCATTCTCTGAAGAAATAATCTTCAAATCAAACTATGTGTGGAATCGCTGGCATTGTCCTGAAAAATAAAAATTCTTTTAATTTAAAGGAAACGATCTTTAAGACTTCGCAGTCTATAAAACATCGCGGCCCCGATGGTGAAGGTTTTTTATTAATTGGAGAAAATACCGTTCCTTGTTCTTCAAAGGATACGTCTTCTTTAAAACAAGGACTAAATTACATTCCCAAAAAAAATATTTCTGAAGCAAATGGTGATTTTCATTTAGCGCTTGCGCACCGGCGTTTATCTATTTTAGATCTAAGCGAAACCGGTCATCAGCCAATGGCTTTGCAAGATGGTAAATTATGGATTACTTATAATGGCGAAATTTATAATTATCTTGAATTAAAAAAAGAATTAGAAGCCGAAGGGGCCAAATTTGTTTCTACCAGTGATACAGAAGTTATTTTGTACGCGTACAAACATTGGGGGACTGATTGTCTGGATAAATTCAATGGCATGTGGTCGTTTTGCATTTACAACGAAGAGAAGCAGGAGTTATTTTGTTCGCGCGACCGTTTTGGCGTAAAACCATTCTATTATACAGATAATGATAATGTATTTGCGTTTGCTAGCGAGCAAAAAGCGTTGGTAAAAGGCGGTTTGGTTAAAGCAGAAATAAATAAAAAAGCGCTTCACGATTATTTAATTAATAACCGGATGGAGGAGGAGGAAAATAATTTTTTCGGCGGAATAAGTGAATTATGGCCGGGATATTATTTGAAATATAATTTAAAAAATCATTCTTTTAATACCGCTTGCTATTACAAATTAAATTCTGATTACGATTACAGTACCGATCTGCAAAGTAATGAGGAGTTGGTCGCTGAAGTAAAAGAAAAACTCACAAACGCGGTTAATTTACGTTTGCGCAGTGATGTGCCGGTTGGTTCTTGTCTGAGCGGCGGAATTGATAGTTCCGCTTTAGCTGCATTAATGGAGCAGAAAAATCCTGTGTATCTTTTCACATCCGTTTTCCAAAACGAAAAAATTGATGAAAGTTATTACGCGCGTTTGGTGGCTAACAAAATAAATTGCATTCATAAAACAATTGAACCAACCGCAGATGGTTTATTTAAAGAATTGGAAACATTAGTTTACGCGCAGGATGTTCCTATTTGGGATACGAGTACTTACGCGCAATATAAAGTGATGGAACTCGCCAAACAAAATAATATTAAGGTGGTGTTAGACGGGCAGGGAGCCGATGAATTGTTTGCCGGTTATCATCATCATTTCATCGCTAAATGGAATAATTTATTAGGTTACGGGAATATTTTTGGTTTTTCGAGGGAAATCCATCAAAGTAAAAAGACCATTGAAACGCCTTTTGCTTTGTTTGTGAAAGAAAAAATAAAAGCGAATTACAATTCCTATTTAAAAGAGGTTGCTCCGTATTTTGATAAGGGATTTACCGATTCATAT
>DATMPR010000029.1:0-2719 GCA_035567575.1 Bacteroidia bacterium | reverse complement strand
AAACGTTTATACTCTTGGAATAGATTGAAATTTTCCTCGTGGATTTTAAAATAGACATAACCCTTTTTCTTTTCGCCTTTATATTTTCTCAATGTAGCCACTACTCAAATATACCCAGTTTTTTATTTAGCTCTTTTGTTCTAGCAATAGAATAACCAGAAAGAGACTGACATAACTTAATTAAATCATTATAGTGTTTCCCAAGATATACTTCCCATACAACGCTATCAATTTGATTATTCATCCAGTCATTTTTTGAATCTTCCATAGATTTTTGAACGTTCAATACGTAAAAATTAACGTCGTCATAATAACTAGTCCATAACTTATTAATAGAATCTTCTAATAATATTTCGGATTTATTAGGAAGCGTATTAAGAATATTCCATTCAGACTCATAAACCTTAAATATTTGTTTACGAGTCGGGTATATTTTATCTCTAATATATGCCCCTAATTCAAAATAATCATTGCTTATCGTAAATAATTGTAAAGCGATGCTGTTTAGTTTAGAATAAGAATCTAATTGTTTTCGGTATTTTTCTTTTTGATTTTGACAATATGTAAGACATACAATTATTGTACTAATTATAACTAAAATTTTACCAAAATGATTAACACTTGTTTCTTTCAGAAATAAAATCTTCTCTTTTAAAGATTGACTTAACCCTCTGTTTTTTTTGAATTTCGGACTTCCTCTTTTTATCATTGCTTAATAAACTTTTAAATGCCGAATAAATATTCTTTTTTTTGCATCAAATCCAACTAATAAATACCTGTCTCCGATTTGGCTTGATTTGTAATTATCAATAATTGATTTTAAGAATTTGAAACGGTTTATTACTTTATCTTCATTAGGAGCTTGGAAAATCATTAATCTGTATTTTGATTTTAGAACCATTAATTTTTCAAAATCAATTTGAATATCCCAGTCACCCATTAACCATTCAATCTCTGCTACAAGAAAAACACTCTTAAGTGTGCCATCCTTATAATTTTTATAACAATTTTTATACCACATCAAATCAACTAACCATTCTCCCCAGTCTTTATTTTTAACTTTTTTGCTTGATGTTGCCACCTCATACCCTTTTTCTTGCCCTAGTTTTGTAAGTTGTTTTTTCAATCCATTAGTCCAAGTACTATTATTATCATTCTTTGGGTATGGGTCAAGGAAAGAATCTAACAATAAAATAATTTCTTTTTCAGTATTATCTAATTTATCATTGCTGAGTTTAGTTCTCTTCATTCAATAAAGATAGTTCGTTTTAACACAATTTGCTACAAAAGCTGGCAACAATCTCCCCAGACCCGCACTAACTTCACGCTGTTACTTTGATTTAAAATATAATCCTGAACAACTTTTTAAATTTTTGGAAGCTACAAAAAACGCAACTGAATTTAATTTCGGTCACGTCGTTTTGGACATTGATAAACATCGAGTGGTAAGGTTGCCGAGAAACGGAAGATTATTCGTTTTAAAAGTTGATAAAGTCGAGCTATTTCAAGAGCATTAGCCTATTTAAAAAATGTGCTATATTTGATATGAATTTAAAACATAAAAACACGTTAGGAAAAATTAAGTAAAAAAATATTAGCGGCTTTATTGCATCCGAACCTACCAGTTTAAAAGATAAGCCTACAAGTAAAGAGTTAGCTACACCGCAAGGCGTGGGCTATTCTTATTTGTAGGAACGTTCTGGTAGGACGTGGATGCAGTAAGGATATGTCCCACGCCGATTTTTTTATATAAACCTACTTTGGGACGGGTAGAATAAAAAAAATCCAAAAATGGAAACAACACTAAAAAAAACAGTAACTGTTATCGTAGGAGTAGCGTTAACATTCGGAACAAAAGCCCAACTCAAATTTATGAATAGTGAAACGCAACCAATCACTATTGCTTTCGCTTATTATGAATCGGGGCAAGATTTTAAAGGATTTATTTCTACGGGTTGGTTTAAAGTAGAACCCCATGAAACCATTACTCTAATGCAAGTAATTGATAGCCCTACATATTACTATTATGCTCATGATGGAAAAGGAGCTGAATGGGGTGGTCGTGGAAAATATAAGTTTGTAGTCAACACAATAAATGCCTTTAAATTTAAAAATGGTGATATGAATTATAATGAAAATCCAAAAGAAAATTGTGTATTCAAAGACTTCAAAAAAGTGGATGTTGGTAACGCCAAGCAATACACTCTTTCCTTAACCGAGGAAGAGGATTAGCATAATATTTTTTAAAATAATCCATTATTGTAAAATTTTAAAATCACAAAATGAAAAAAACCAAATTAGCCATTCTATTGGCATTATCAATACTTTTTATTTTATCGTCTTGTACTCTCGGCAAACGCAGATACATGTCGGGATATAATATTAACTGGAAACACAAAAAGCCGAATACAGAAGCAAAAGATTACGCTAAACTTGAACCGAGTCCGTCATTAAAAACGGAAACGGATATAAATCAATCTTTAGTTTATGCTTCAATCGAAAAGGATATTCCAGTTTTCATTAAAAAGGAAAAATTAAATGAAGGTTGTGATATAATCACAATGAAAAATGGGGAGGAGATTAAAGCAAAAGTAATCGAGATAACCGAAACACAAATTAAATATCGGCTCTGCAATGATAACGATAGCCCGATAAGGTCGGTTGAAAAATCAAATGTATTTATGGTTAAGTATGTCAACGGCTCAAAAGAAATGTTTGA
>DATMPR010000028.1:0-6214 GCA_035567575.1 Bacteroidia bacterium | reverse complement strand
TCCATATACCATAGGAGATTATTTATCGGAAGAGACCCGCACAAAAGCTATTCCAACGGATAACGAAGCATTTGTAAAAGCAGAAGCAGAAGTTCAGGAAAGAATAAATAAATTATTTTCCATTAAAGGAACCAAATCTGTTGACAGTTTCCACAAACGTTTAGGAAAAATTATGTGGGACAAATGCGGCATGGCGCGCAACAAAGAAGGATTAACTTCTGCTATTTCAGAAATTCAACAATTGAAAGCGGAATTCTGGAAAGATGTTCGCGTGACCGGAGAAGCAAATGAATTTAATCCTGAATTAGAAAAAGCACACCGTGTTGCTGATTTTATTGAATTAGGAGAATTAATGTGCAAAGATGCTTTACACCGCAACGAAAGTTGTGGCGGTCACTTCAGAGAAGAATATCAAACTAAAGACGGAGAAGCAATGCGTGATGATGATAATTTTGCGTATGTAGCAGCGTGGGAATATAAGGGTGATAGTAATTTCGAATTACATAAGGAGGAGCTGAAGTTTGAAAACATCAAACTCGCACAAAGGAATTACGCTTAACGGTGGTTAGTGACTAGAGTTTAGTGATTAGAAAAAACAAAATGGCAAAAGTAAATTCATTTGAAGATTTAATAGTTTGGCAGAAAGCAATAAACCTTTCTGTTGAAGTATATAAGGCAAGCGGCAAATTTCCTAAAGAAGAAATATTTGGGCTAACCGCTCAAATAAGAAGAGCTTCAAATTCGGTTTCTTTGAATATTTCTGAAGGATCTGTAAAGACCACTAAAATGTTTATAAATCAATTAATAATTGCACACGGAAGCGCTGCTGAAGTTTTATCCGCTTCGATACTAGCAAACAAACTTGGTTTTATAGTAGAAAAAGAGCTAAATTATTTACGGGATTTGATTTCAGAAATAACAAAAATATTAAATAGTTTAATTTCATCGTTAAAAAGAAAAATAAAGAATAGTTAAGCGTCTGGTCTATCCACTAAACTCTCAACTCTAAACACTATACTCTATGAGCGGAAACATGAACCTTACCTTAAAGGTCTGGAAACAAAAAAACAAAGACACTAAAGGTAAATTTGAAACTTATCTTGCAAAAGGTATTTCACCTGATATGTCATTTTTAGAAATGTTTGATGTTGTGAATGAACAACTCATCAGCGAAGGCAAAGAACCAATTGCGTTCGATCACGATTGCCGCGAAGGTATTTGTGGTATGTGTAGTATGTATATTAATGGCCGTCCGCACGGACCAAAACAAGGCGTTACAACTTGTCAGCTGCACATGCGCAGTTTCAAAGATGGCGATACTATTGTTGTTGAGCCTTGGAGAAGCGCAGCGTTCCCTGTGATAAAAGATCTGGCTGTTGACCGTTCTTCGTTTGATAGAATTATGGCAGCAGGTGGTTTCGTTTCTGTAAATACAGGAAATGCAAAAGATGCTAATAATATTTTAATTCCGAAACCTGATGCTGATACTGCATTTGAAGCCGCAGCTTGCATAGGATGTGGCGCTTGTGTTGCAGCGTGTAAGAATAGTTCTGCGATGTTATTTGTTTCGGCAAAAGTTTCTCAGTTAGCTTTATTGCCGCAAGGAAAAATTGAAGCTAAACAGCGTGTATTAAATATGGTGACTCAAATGGATGAAGAGGGTTTTGGAAATTGTACCAACACAGGCGCTTGTGAAGCTGAGTGTCCAAAAAGCATTTCATTAGAAAATATCGCGCGAATGAACAGGGAATATTTAATATCAAGCGCTACCTAAAAAATTTGATTTAAAAAAGTCTTTCAGAAATGTCGGCTTTTTTACTTGTGCTGAGCTTGTCGAAGTATTTACCAGATCCCGAACATTTCATTCCACTCTCCCTTGAACCACTTTTCTTTTCCGTATTGCTTTTCCATGTCAGTTTTTAGTTCAGTAATCGTATAGATCTTTTTCTTTTTAGGTGGGACCAATTGCGTTGATTCCGCCTTAATAAATTCGACTTTCTTGGCAAAATAAACTACACCGCCATCTTCAGTTGCTAAACCTAAAATT
This sequence comes from Bacteroidia bacterium, assembly GCA_035567575.1. Classification (GTDB taxonomy): domain Bacteria; phylum Bacteroidota; class Bacteroidia; order B-17B0; family Aurantibacillaceae; genus JAHEYG01. Next base: position 4,167 of record DATMPR010000028.1, on the reverse strand, counting down.
GTTCCCGGCAAACCATAAAAACTTTCAGGACCGGTTGAAGTAACAATATCATAACTAAACCAGGCATAAATGCGTGTACTGTCGTTAGCGCGCCAAACCGCTTTTCTGCATTGGTATCCCGCTATTTTTCGGGAACTTTCTGTTATCTGCCAACGGCGGCTCCATAAACTATCTCTAATGTGCAACATCTCTCCCCACATATCTTTTATCAAATATCTTTTCCCTGTATTGAAATTCTGATATACGGTATTTTTTTGTGTCGCCCAACCCATGTTTTCCTTCAACTCACTTTCCTGCGGCTTAAATGCCGAACAAGTATCATTAAAATATAATTCGAAATAATCTATTTTAATTTTATCTGCTTCTTTGATCCAGTTCTTCACGTTATCACCTTTCATTTTTTTATACAAATTAGTTTTACGTTCGTAGGTGATTTTTGCTGATGAGATCTGCGACACCGATCTAAAAGTACAAACAAATAAAATTAATATCAATATGTTTCTATTCGTCATCATCTTCACCCTCCTTCTTTGCCTTTTGACTTGTGAACTTATATGTAACGCGCAATAAAAAATATTGCTTAATAACTTGCGTTTTAGTGTCAACTATTTTGTTGCTTTGAATGCTCCGCTGATTACTGATGTTTTGATTTAAAATATCGTTAGCGTCAAATCCAACAATTAAATTTTTTGCTCTTAAAAAATTATAGCTTATCGAACCATTCACGATCACATAATTAATGTTATAGCCACTGGCACGGTTACCATTGTTTACATAATTCGCGTCAGCCGAAACATTTAACCGCTCTGCTAATTTCAATCTGAAACTGGCATCTAAGTTGTAAGTATAATATGGCTGATTGGATTGTAAGCTGATGGTTTGCTTTGGAATACTGTAAGTGTAACCGCCGCCCAATGTAAATTCGCAATCATGAATTTCTTTTTCAAAAGTTAAACCGGGTGAAATGGTTGTGTTCTGCGTAATGTTTTTCTTGCCATTCACAAAACCCACATTGTTATTATGACTAAAACTAAAATTATAATCGATCTTAAATAATTTTTTAAATACAGGTGCTCCGCCGCCCATATAAAAATTCGCGAAGTAATTTCCATCGACGTTTATCGGTGTTGTAATAGAACGCCCAATCGAATCGAAAGTGGTTTTATCATTGATCTCGCCTTTTACGCTGCTGTAACTGCCGCCCAAATACATATTACGATCGCTTATAGGCTTATAATCATAATAATTCAAATTGAAATTGTTTGTGTAGGATTGTTTTAGATCAGGATTACCAATACTAATGTTGTTGGGATTTGTATTATCTATCACGGGCTGCATTTGTTTTATATCCGGTAATTGCGCTGCAAGATTATAAGATAAAGAAAGATTTGAATTTTGATTTAATCTAAAATTTGCCGATGCACTTGGTAAAATGTTACTTGCATTCAAGCTTAATACTTTGCCTGTGGTTGCATTAATATTCTGTTGAAAAATATTTCTGTAGTTTGCTCCAACCGCAAAACGATATTTTTTTACATCGTAAATTAATTTAGCTCCACCTCTGTTAGTTATCCTTGTATTTCTAAAATCGTTTGATTGCGTTGTGTTTAATGCATCAAATGCAATGCCGTTAAAGTCTAATGTTTTACGGTTACTATTATTTATATTATGAGAAAAGCCATAACCAAGTTCTAATTTAAATTTTTTGGTTAAGGGTTCAACATAAGTAGCGCTCACATTGTTATCCATTCTAAAATTTTCCTGTGTTCTTTTTTGCAATAATGTAGAATCGGGTGCCTGACCTAAATAATATTTGAAATCGGTGTTTAGATCAGTTTTACTGGTAGAACTGTAATAAGAAGTCTGATAGGTAATAGAAAACTGTCTGTCTTTTTTCATAAAATTCCGTACTAACCTCAGCATAACATTTGCATCTGTTGTTTCAGAATTATTTTTTGTCGACATATTCGTTTCACGTGTAAGAACTTTATCTTCTGAAATAAATTTATCATCTTTTAAATTAGTTGTCTGCCCATTGCTATAAGTGATCTTTGGTTTTACTGTTAATTCTGTAAGTGAATCAAGATTCTGAGTCCATCTCAAATTAAAATTATGCGCTTGTGCATTGGCTTTATCCGATTGAACTTGCGCATTTGAATAAGTTGTATCACCAAGAAAAAATTGTGTATTGGTTTGCGTACCTGTATTGAACTGACTTTGTTTAAATGTGTAATCGGTACTTAGCTTTATTGTTTTACTTAATTTATCATTATAGTAAAATCCGGTTTTTAATGTTTGCGGTATCCCGGCTGAATTAGAGCTGAAACTTGTCCATGTATTTGATTCCGGATCGAAGTTTCCGTTATTTTCACCGCTTAATCCGTATTCCCATGCGTCTCTTCCGCCAATCGCCATCTTAGGCGTGTTGGCAAACAAACCGAACAAAGATATTTTCTGCGGGCCTTTAAATTTATTTAACAACAATTCACTTTCATAAAATTGTTTGTTAAGTTTAACATCACCCCCGCCTGCGGCACTAACTTTTCCGAAATAACCTTTCTTCGCCTCTTCTTTAAGCTGGAGATTCATCACTTTCACCATTTCGTCTTTACTTTCGGCATCTTCATTTTTCTTTTCGTACACCTGAACTGTCTCAACAGAATTAGCATTTAAATTTTTTGTTGCGATAGTAGGATCACTACCGAAAAATTCATCCCCATCGACCAATACCTGACTCACTTCTTTTCCTTGTACCGTGATTTTTCCTTTGGCATCTACTTTTACGCCCGGTAATTTTTTCAATAGATCTTCTACGGTTGCTTCTTGTTTTAATTTAAATGAATCGGCGGTGAACATTAAAGTATCGCCTTTGTAATACATTTTATCGCGGTGCGCGACAATTTCAACTTCATTTAATAAAAATGATTTTGGCGGCAACATAACGTTTTTAAAATTAAATGCAGTATCAGTTTTAGTTGGAACCAATAAATATGTTTTGTCGCTAAAATTCGGATTTGAAATAACAACTAAGTAAGTATCAACCGGAATTTTTATGGGATTGAAAAAACCTTTTTTATCAACACGTGAATAATTAACGAGAGTTGAATCTTTAAATTTGAGCGCCATCAAAACTGAATTATTCATTAAACCGCCCGCTGTTGTATCCTGAATATTTCCTGATAATTTTATTTGCTGCGCCCTTATGCCAAAACACAAAAACAAAATTAAACACGTTATAAATTTTATACGCAAGCCTTAGGTTTGGTTGTATAATTCGGTTTTTATAAAAAGTAACATACTAAAGTAAAAAATGACTTTGATGAAAATTTGAAGCAAATAAGTTAATTAGGTATTTTTAACAGGATGTCTTATATAACTCTGATTACTAGTTCATTAAGGCTTAAAGGAAAAGCCTGTAATTCTAAATATTTTTAAGAATAAACTGTACTTTTGTTTCAAATCTTTTCTAAAATGAAAAACACAGCTCTTACCAATAAACACATTAGTTTAGGCGCTAAAATGGTGCCATTTGCAGGATACAATATGCCTGTTTCTTATTCAGGTTTAAATGATGAACATTTAGCAGTGCGCAATGCCGTTGGTGTTTTTGATGTGAGTCACATGGGTGAATTTAAAATAAAAGGGAAAGGTGCACTTGATCTTATTCAAAAAGTAACATCGAATGATGCATCAAAATTAACCGACTGGAAAGTTCAATATTCTTGTTTACCAAATGATAAAGGGGGAATTGTTGATGATCTTTTAGTTTATCGTGTTAGTCAGGATGAATATTATTTAGTTGTGAATGCATCCAACATTGAAAAAGATTGGAACTGGATCAAAAAGCATAACACGTTTGGTGCTGAAATGATCGACACTTCTGATAAAACAAGTTTGTTAGCTGTGCAAGGACCAAAAGCATTAGCCACTTTACAAAAATTGACAAAAGTTGATCTGTCGAAAATGGAATATTACACATTTACTGTTGGTACAATGGCGGGGATTGAAAATGTTGTTATTTCTAATACAGGTTATACGGGTGCAGGAGGATTTGAATTATACGTTGGAAATGATAATGCAGAAAAATTGTGGGACGCTGTTTTTGAGGCGGGAAAAGAATTTGGTATTAAACCGGTTGGTTTAGGCGCGCGTGATACTTTACGTTTA
>DATMPR010000027.1:0-2167 GCA_035567575.1 Bacteroidia bacterium | reverse complement strand
GGTTACCGTTGAGAATAATCAGTTTACCCCTGGCACTTACTTCGTAAGACTTGTTTCTTCATCTGGTGAGCAATATTCTGAAAAGGTAGTTGTAAATTAATTTTAAAAAATGAAAAAAAAATACACTTTTTTAAAAACAGGGATTATTATCCTCGCTTGTGTAACAAGTGGTTTTGTTTTATCGCCAACACACAATTATCCAATTGATGCTGATGCGGAACTCGTTGTATCCGAATTCAAAATGAGAGTAATAGGAAATAATGAATATCATTTCTCAAAAGCGTATTCGACTTTCTATAGTAACGGATATTCAAATATTACGAAAACCTTCAATGGTTTTTTATCTGTTGATGATCGCCCATTGGCATATTCACGAATTGACACTACCTATAAATCCAGCTTTGACTCTCTTTTAATGCTTAGTAATAATTACACTTGGGAGTTTATGGATCTTACTGATACGAATAACCTCATGCGCTTTACAACAACAAAAGCTATTAACCGGCTAACTAATGTAGACTTAACTACAATTAACTCTATTTCCAAGAGTTCTGGTTTTTCTTTTACCCATCCTTTAATTCAGGCAGATTCAATTGTGTATGTTATCGGTGCAGATAGCCTTACAAGTGTTCGTAAAAGATTGTTTTCCCAGTCAACTGGCGTAATGTTTACTCCTTCGGAATTAAATGGGTTAAATAACACAACAACAGGTGCTTTTCTTATGATTGTATTCAATATGATGCCCCAGACTTACAACGGTAAAAAATATTATTTTCAGAATAACTCAATTGCCACAGTAATGCCCCTTCCAATAAATAATTGATAAAATAATTTGAAATGGAAAAACACTTAAAAAAAACATTGCTAAATGAAAGTTATGAGCAATTTTATTTTTCCGGGTCAAACTATATCTTATATTTATGGTAACTATATATTAGTTTACACTAAATCGTAATTAATTAAAAGTAAGATTTATTTAATAATATTAAAATAGAGAAAGGTGTTTGATAAGTGCAAAATGAAGGGCTATTTAATATTGCAATCTATTTGTGTTCTAGTTTGTGCATCTTCTTGCACAAGTGGTTGATTATGGTCTTTAACACAAGCTTGTTGTGCTTTATCTTTCGTTTTAGCCTTATAAGTGTAATTTATAAAACTTTGATTATAATCAGTTTCATTGGAATACAATACTGTCCATCGATAATAGCCACAAACGCACGTATAGTTCTTTTTACAGGAAACAAATACGCCTAAACAAGCAATAGCTAAAAAAACGATATTCTTTCTCATCTGATTTAGTTTTTAATTTAAAGAGGCTTAACGAATATACATAAAATTATTCAATTACCTGTCTTTTTATTCAGCCTTATCTTTTGGATTAAAATTTACTGCTGTTATAAGGTTTTGATTAAAGGTAGAAAAAATTGTTTCTTGATTTTGGTCTGGGGCAGAAGGTGGTAACGAGCCTGTTTGTTTTATCTGTTCAACTACTTTATCAAAATCGGATTTTTCTTCTTCTAAATAATGAATAGCTTTATATTTTTCAAATTCTTTTTCTGCAAAAGATTTCGCTACTATTGCTTTTACTCTTCCTGCATCTTTTAAAATATCAAATTCATTAAACTGTAAAAAAGCATCTAATTTATTTACCCAATCTTGCATCTTCATTAATCGGTGATTTCTTGCTTGTAATTCAGCATAATCTAAATACATAACTACAATATGATTCAAATCGTCAATTTCTTTTTTACTTAAATAATTTTTTGCAACTGAAACATCTGTTTTTAAAATTCTACCATGCGGTGAATTTTTCCACGTATTAAGTCCCATATACTGTGCTTGATAATTTGCTCTTGACTTAATTATTTCGGGTGCTGTTTTATGAGTGATTGCGAACTCTAATTTATTTTGAACAGTTGCGAAAAACTTTTTAGTTATTGGAGAATTTACATCATAATCGCTACTACACCTTGCATATATGTCTGTTATTTTTTGATAAAATCTTCTTTCAGAAGTTCTTATCTCCTTTATACGTATTAATAATTCTTCAAAATAATCTTTGTTAAATAAATTGTTACCTTGTTTTAAACGTTCATCATCTAAAGCAAAACCTTTTATTAAATATTCTTTTAACACTTTAGTTGCCCAAATTCTAAACTGCGTGGCG
>DATMPR010000026.1:0-5127 GCA_035567575.1 Bacteroidia bacterium | reverse complement strand
GCTGTTGCTTTATTGATCTCAAACTTTTCGGAAGCACAAAAAAAACCAACAGACAAAAAAGAAGACAAAAAACCTGCAACGATTACTGACCCTCTATTAAAACCCGAAACTTATTCTTCCCTTTCATTCAGAAGCATTGGTCCGGCTGTTACTTCAGGTCGTGTTATTGATATCGCCGTTAATCCAAAAAATAAAAATGAGTGGTACATTGCAGCTGCCGCGGGCGGTGTTTGGAAAACATCCAATGCAGGCGTTACATTTAATCCAATTTTCGACGGACAAAGCGCTTACTCGATCGGTTGTGTTTCCATTGATCCTAATAATCCAAACGTAATTTGGGTGGGAACCGGTGAAAATAATAATCAGCGCGCTGTTGGTTATGGTGATGGAGTTTATAAAAGCGAGGACGGAGGAAAATCATGGAAAAATGTTGGTCTCACTAAATCGGAACACATAGGTAATATTTCCATTGATCCGAATAATTCAGATATCGTTTATGTAGCCGCATACGGACCCTTATGGAACCTAGGCGGAGAACGCGGTATTTATAAAACAACTGATGGCGGTAAAACATGGAAACAAGTTTTAAATGTAAGCGAGAATACAGGCTTTAACGAAGTTCATATTGATCCAAAACATAATAATATCATTTATGCTGCAGCACATCAGCGCCGCCGTCATGAGTGGACATACATTAGCGGTGGCCCGGAAAGCGCGCTTTACAAAAGTACGGACAGCGGTTTAACCTGGAATAAATTAACTAACGGTTTACCCATCTCCGACATGGGCCGGATCTCATTTGCTATTTCACCAGTTAATTCAGATGTTGTTTATGCAATTATTGAAGCAACCGAAGGAAAGGGTTTTTATAAAAGTACCGACCGCGGTGCAAGCTGGAATAAGCAGAGCGATTGGAGCACGGCAGGAAATTATTATCAGGAAATTTTTTGCGACCCTAAAAATGTAGATAAAGTTTATTCAATGGACACCTGGCTGCAGGTTACAACTGATGGCGGAAAAACATTTAAAGGTTTAGGAGAAAAAAATAAACACGTAGATAATCACGATATTTATGTTGATCCGAAAAACACAGATCACATGCTGGTTGGATGCGACGGCGGCTTATATGAAAGTTTTGATGGTGCTGAAACATGGGATTTCAAAGCCAATTTACCTATAACACAATTTTATCGTGTGTGTACGGATAATGATAAACCATTTTACAATATTTACGGCGGAACACAAGACAATAACTCTTTAGGCGGACCTTCACGAACTAAAAGCGCAACAGGAATCATTAATGCAGATTGGTACGTTACTGTTGGAGGCGACGGATTTCAATCGCGTGTTGACCCAACCGAACCAAACATTGTATATTCAGAATGGCAATATGGCGGATTAGTACGTTATGATAGAAAATCAGGAGAAGCTGTTGATATTAAACCACAGGAAAAACCCGGCGAACCCGCTTACCGGTTTAATTGGGATGCACCTATTCTCATTAGCAATTTCGATAACAAACGTATTTATTTTGCGGCCAATAAAGTTTTCAGGAGTGATGACAGAGGAAATACATGGAAAGTAATTAGTCCGGATATTACTCGCCAGGTGGATAGAAATAAAATTCCTGTAATGGGAAAAGTGTGGGGCATGGATGCAGTTGCAAAAAACCAATCTACTTCCATTTACGGAAATATTACAGCCTTAGCAGAATCTCCAAAAAATGAAAATATTATATATGCCGGAACTGATGATGGTTTAATTCAAACAACAACCGACGGCGGAAAAACCTGGAATAAAAGTCCGCAAGTACCTTCAACAACTGTTAGCGGTACAACAATTGGTCCGCTGGTTAATTTCATCATGACTTCGCAGCACGATGAGAATGTTGCTTACGCCGTATTAAACAATCACCGTAACGGTGACTTTAAACCTTATTTAGTTAAAACAACTGACAAAGGAAAAACCTGGACCAGCATTACAGGAAATTTACCGGCTAATGGTTCGGCTTATAGTATGGCAGAAGATCACTTAAATAAAAATTTATTATTCTGCGGTACTGAGTTTGGTTTTTATTTTAGTAACGATGGCGGCAAAAACTGGATCGAATTAAAGAGCGGTTTACCTGAAGCCATTTGTGTTAAAGACATCACCATTCAAAAAAGAGAGAATGACATTATCATTGCAACATTTGGCCGTGGTTTTTATGTAATTGATAATTACAGTTTATTACAAAACATTAAAAAAGAAGATCTGGATAAGAAAGCTTTTATTTTCCCTGTAAAAGATGGCTTGGTGTTTAATGAATCAACACCTTATGGGCATAAAGGAAAATCGTTTCAGGGTGCTTCAATGTTTACAGCAAACAATCCGCCAATAGGTGCGTCTATTACTTATTATCAAAAAGATTCTTACAAAAGTTTAAAAGATAAACGTAAAGATGCTGAGAAAGAAAAAATAAAAGCGAACAAAGATGTTTTTTATCCTGTTGCTGATAGTATCCGCTTAGAAGATAACGAAGAAGCCGCTTATACTTTTGTGATTATAACGGATGAACAAGGCAACGAAGTCCGCAAACTTAAACAAGATGCTGCCAAAGGCATGAAAAAGATTACCTGGGATGGAAGATTAGAAATTACTTCGCCTGTTAGTTTTTATACACCAAATCCCGATAATCCTTACGAGAGTGCCGACCAAGGCCCCGTTGCTATTCCGGGAAAATATTTTGCGCAAGTTGTGAAGGTATATAACGCACAAATAGAAATTTTAAGTGATAAGGTTGGATTTAATTTAGTGACCTTGCAAAACTCTACGCTTCCAATTCCTGATCAAAAAGAAATGATGGACTTTAATAAATCTCTTGGTGAATTCCGTCGTGTAGTGATGGGAAGCGACGCTTACGTTGGTAACATGAATGAGCGCCTAAAATATTTAAAAGCCGGATTACAAAAAGGTCCAAGCAACAGCATGACGCTCATTGATGATCTAAAAGCAATTGAAACGCAATTAAAAGATATTTCTTTTATCATGCATGGTGATGCCAGTTTAGCAAAGCGCGAATTTGAAACTTTACCCGGCTTATCAGGTTCGTTAGAAAATGTGGTTGGCGGAACATGGGGTAATTCTTTAGGCGCAACAAATACTTACAAAGAAAAACTAAGCGAAATAAAGGATAAATTTAAGCCTGTGTATGCGCAAATTTCGGATGCGTCGAAAAAATTAAATGATCTTGAAGCAAAAGCTGAAAGCATGAAATTACCTGCAACTCCGGGCAGATTGCCGAAGTGGGAATAAATTATTTTAAGAAATGCATATCACAAATAGCTCAATAGAAGATCTAAAAATAATTTTTGAGTTGTTTGACAGTGCTATCGCCTACCAAAAAAGAAAAGGTTACGAATTGTGGCCACGGTTCAGCCGCCAATTAATTGAAATCGAAATAAAAGAAAAAAGGCATTGGAAAATAATGGAAGGCGATATTATTGTTTGCATATTTTCCGTAATGTATAATGATCCCGTTATATGGGGAGAAAAAGACAAAGATCCCGCTATTTATCTTCACCGTATTACAACAAACCCTGATTTTAAAGGCAAATGCATGATGGAAATGATAAAACATTGGGCGGTAGGACATGCAAAACAAAACAATAAAAAATATCTGCGAATGGATACCTGGGGGAATAATGAAATATTACGTAATTATTATATAAATTGCGGATTCAACTACATCGGTCAGCAACGTCTCGAAAAAGTTGAAGGCCTCCCTGAACATTACGGAGGTTCGTTACTTAGTTTATTTGAAAATGAAATAAAATAATTGATCCATGAAAAAACTAATCTTACTTTTCTGTCTGTTTACTTTTACGGCACTGAACTCTCAAAACAAAGCCAGTGATATTATCGGCACCTACATGAACCCGGAAGCGGACGGCGTTATAAAAATTTATGAAAATGCAGGTAAATACTTTGGCAAAATAATATGGACAAAAAATCCTGATAGATTAGATGAAAGCAATCCTGACGTTACAAAAAGAACTCAGAAAAGACGCGGTTTAGTGATCATGAATAATTTTAAATTTGATGGTGATGATACCTGGGAAGACGGAACCATTTACGATCCGAAAAACGGGAAAACTTACGATTGCAAAGTAACCCGCGATGCAAAAGGCAATTTAGATATTCGCGGATTTATCGGAATTTCTTTATTAGGAAGAACCTCGCACTTTACAAAAATAGATTTTAAGGAGCAATAATAATGAGGAGCCATTAATTTAATGCTTTCTAATTATAAAATAACCAATTATACATACTACTGTATTGCTTTAATTATATCAGCAGTTGTTATTTTCTTTCCACCCAACAATGTTTTAGCTTATGACGTGTTTGGCTATTACATGTATTTACCTTTACAATTTAAATATCACGATCTTACTATCCATAATTATGATGTAATTACGCAAACCTTAAACACCTATCACGCCAGCGAAACTTTTTATCAAGCAGTAAAATGGAACAATGGCAATTGGGTGATGCGCTACCCGATTGGTTTATCAATTTTTTATGCACCGTTTTATTTTATTGCAGATGTTATTGCACCGCACACAAAATATCCTGCCGATGGTTTTTCGCGGCCGTACCAATTAAGTATTTTATATGGCTGTTTATTTTACACTTTAGCTGGGTTGCATTTTGTAAAAAAAACACTTAGTATCTTATTTACCGATAAAACTACCGCAATTACATTACTTGCAATTGCTCTGGGAACAAATTATTTTTTCCATTCGAGTATACACGGACAAGGTGCCATGTCGCACAATTTATTATTTACATTATATTCTGTTATTGTTTACTTAACACTTCAATGGTATTCAACATTTAAAATTAAACATGCAGTATTGCTGGGCTTATGCATCGGTTTAGCAGCTTTGTGCCGTCCTTCAGAAATTATCAGCGGATCAATTCCATTATTATATGGCGTTAGTAATTGGAAGAGTTTCAAAAACAAAATAAATTTATTTAAAGTACACTTCAAACAATTATTAGTTTTTGGTTTTGCGCTTGCAGGAGTTGGACTGATCCAATTAAGTTATTACAAATATGCTTCAGGACATTTTTTCGTGAATCCTT
>DATMPR010000025.1:0-11697 GCA_035567575.1 Bacteroidia bacterium | reverse complement strand
AATTGGAAAAGATTTTAATCACATTAAATTTGAGAATGAATTATTAGCCATAAAAGAAATTGAAACCATTAGTTTTAGCAATGGAAACCTAAGTAAGAGTTTCGAAATTGTAATTCCTGTTTATCACAAACAAATTCCTTTGGCCTATGTTTTATTAGGTGATGTTAATGAACAAAAGATCGAATTAAGCGCTGCAATAAAACATTTACCTTACATTCAAACTCTCACCAATATTATTGTTGTATCCATCGAGAATAAAAAATTGTACCGTCAAACAATTCAAAAAGCGCAGATGCAAAAAGAGCTGGAGCTGGCACAAACAATGCAGGAGATGCTTTTTCCTAATAATTTACCGGATACAGATACAATAAAAGTGGCGGCCAAATATATTCCGCACCAGCAAGTGAGCGGCGATTATTACGATTTTTTGCCTCTGAATATACATGAATATGTTTTTTGTGTAGCCGATGTTTCCGGCAAAGGAATTGCGGCGGCTTTATTAATGAGTAATATGCAAGCAACTTTTCACAGTCTGGTTAATTACACGCATAATTTAAAAGATATTATTATTGAATTGAATAAACGGGTTTGGTTAAATGCCAAAGGAGAAAAGTTTGTTTCTTTGTTTCTTGGAAAAATAAACACAAAAAGTAAACAGCTCACTTATATTAATGCCGGACATAATCCGCCAATTATAATTTCAAATAATAAAGTTTCACGCCTTACTAAGGGTTGCACTTTGTTGGGAATCGCGGAAAATATTCCATTTATAGATGTTGAAATAGTAAATGTGCCTGATCCCTATACTTTATTTTGTTACACCGATGGTTTAACGGATACAGTTAATTCGGAAAATGAATATTTGGCTGAGGAAACAATTATAGAATTACTTAGAACCAATATCAATACGGAACCAAGGTTCATTAATGATGCCATAATGTATTATGCTGAAGAATTTAAGGGTGAAAATTTATTTGTGGATGATATCGCGCTTATGACGATCAAGTGCGCTTAATTTTTTCCTCAATGTTATTACCATTACGATGATACACATCGATGCAAACTAAAACTGCCATAAAGCCCCAAAACGGAACTGATAATTTATCGGTATCTAAAAAATTATTTAAAAAACCGTGAATGAAATAGGGGAAGAGTCCAAGAAAAATACCTGCTGTAAGTATTCGCGTACTGCGGTCTTTAACAGAGTAATACAAGCGATATCCCATAAATAGCACGGCAAAGAACAACGCAAAAACGATAAGCATTCCTAAGGCACCTTGTTCGCTTAGCGGCCCGAGGTATTCGCTGTGTGCATTACCATTTGTTCCGAAATTTGTACTGATAATTGTCCGTTCACTGCTTTTTTGAAAGGGTGCATAATAGAACATGTAAGTACCGGGTCCCCATCCAAGAAAAGGTTTTTCTTCGAACATTCTAATTGCACAACTCCAGCGGTTGATACGTTCAAGATTCGATGCATCGGTTGAGATATTTGTAACGGATGAAATGGTATTGGAAAGATTACCTTCCGAATCGGTATTATTTCTTCCCAGCGCAATAAAAATTTCGTCCTGGAAAGAAAAGAAAATAATAGAAAAAGTAATGCCTGTTATCAGGATAGTTCTTATTTTGATCCGCAACCAAAATGAAACCAGAATTGCTCCTGCAGTTGCTAAACTTAACCAACCGCCGCGCGAAAAAGATAAAAGAAGTCCGACAAAGAAAATAAACAGTAGTCCTATTAAAAATATTTTTTGAATTTTAGAAACTTCAGTTAAGAACAACATCGCAATAATAACCGGAATATACATAGCCAATGCGGCTCCGTATGCTGTGTGATCGTTGTAAAATGGCGACACGATCCAATCTGCAATTTTATCATCAAAGTTAAATGCCGAATGCCAATATGTTGTAATAATACAAACAACCGCAAGTGGTATGGCATAAGCCAAAACAAAAGGAATAATGCTTTTTTTGTTTTTAAATAATTGCGTAGTTACAAAATAGCAACTGAACACAAACCATAAGCGCGCAATAAAAAATTTAATGGAAATCGTAAAATTTTCACTGGTAAAAGTAGTGATCAATATCCAGGATAACTGAATAAAGATGATAATTGTAATGGGATGTGTAAGAATTTTGTGTGGCGTGATCTTATACATGAATTCGTTAAGCAAATACAAAACCATTAGTCCGGCCATTAAGGGTTCGGTTGGCAGACTTAGATCAATTCCTTCTGTTAAGCCCAGGTTTTTTAATGTAATGGCTAGCGGCGTGCAGAATACCATTATGTAAATAACGCGTTCAATTTTGTAAATCGCCCAGTATAAAATAAGAATGAGGATGGGTAAAAGATTAAATACTTCGAACATATTGCGTTTAAAAAGCAAAATGTAGGTGTTAGCAAAAATGTATGCTAAGATGAGTAAATAAAAACCAACTATTTTATTGATCCTAATCAACCTTCCGAACTGATTTGTTTGACAGAATAAAGAATAAAGCTGCTAAAGCAAAAACCGATAGAGTAGAGATAGAAACGATTAGCCACCGCACCGGAAAAAATTTCTTATCGGGTAAAGTTGGTTTGGATACAATGTTAGTGTAGCTCATATCGCTATAATAATCAAAAAGGTATTTATCCATTTGCCATTTAAAGTCTGCAAGTGATTTCATTTGTCCGCTAGATGCATTCCAGAGTTTTTCCAATTCAACATTTTTATTTCTTAAGCCATCAAATAAATTCTTTTCACTTTCATTTAGCGGTTTACCATCAATGATTTTTTTGCTTAAGTATTTAGCTTGAGATTTAACATCAATAATATTATACTGAGTTCTCAGATCATTTATTTTAACATTTATTGAATCTACCAATCGGTTTTCGTAAACAATAATTTTCGAAGAATTATTAATGTACTCGATCAATCTTTCTTTCTTCAGATTTTTAATTAAAATATTTGTTTCGTCTATGATTCCTTGTACAATGTCTCTGGCCATTACCGGGCTTTCGTCTTTCACTGTAATCTCTATAGACTCATAAAGGGTAGGACTAATGCTAACATTTCCCTTATAGTACAGATCAAATAAGCTTTGCGATCCTTTTGATGTAGTATCGACTTCGTAATGTTCAAACAAATTAAACTTTTTGGCTAAATTGTTTTTTACTTCTTCACTATTAAAATATTGAAGTAATTGCTCAGTATTCGATTCTTCAGAGCTCGGACTAAGATTTACAGGATAAACAACCGCGAATGATTTAAACTTGGGCTTTAGCATGTACGAAACAACAGTTGAAGCAATAGCTGCAATTATTGTAACGATGATAATAGACTTCTTGTTTTTTAAAACAATGGCTATAATTTCTTTTGTATTAAAATTTTCCACGTTCTTAAGAATTTAATTTTGATTTTAGTGTCTTATATTTTTCTCCAAATACTAATAAGACAATTGTTAAAGCGAATGCAGATGCAGTAGATAGCAAAATGATCAGCCACCTGACAGGTTTAGCTTTATACTCATTAGGCATTGCCTTATCTACAACAAATTTAAATGGTAAAGATTTTTTTAAATTCACTTCAGCCTCATCGTATTTGGCTTTTATAACAGGGAATTTAAAACGATACTTTCTTAAATTTTCGCTGTTTTGATTGTAAGCACCACCATATTTTTTTAGAATGGTTAATTTCTCTTCTAATTGTTTTATCCCTGAGCTGTTTCCTTTTTCAAGAGCTTTGGCGTAACTTTTTGTGTAAGCTTCCACATCCGTTTTGTAATCTAAGATTCCCAATTGCCGCAAGATTTGCAGGCTATCTTCAATCACGTTCATATTTTTGATGGTGTTTTCGTATTCTTCTTTAACCACATTAAATGCTTTCTCAGCAACGTCTTTTGTCATTTCGTTTTTAATGTCATCCACAAAATCAGTAATTGAATTTGCTATCTCGGCAGCACCGTTTGCTGTGTAATCATAAACTTCAACTTTAATGGAATTGAAATCAGTTCGTTTATATCGAACGTGGTTTTCCCATTTTAAATTTAAATAGTGTTCAGCATACATATCCTTCTCAATTTTCCAGCGTTGCCACAAATTAAATTTTTCAGCCACTAACTTTTTGAGATGATCAGAATTTAAAATTTGCAATAATTTTTCCGCGTCATCATCATCACCGATCTGCATGTAGTCTTCCTGATTTCCTGTGTTTTGTTCAATTAATAATTTGGAAACTGAAAAGCTTCTTGTAGGAAATATGGTGGCAACCGATTTGTATTGCGGCGCTAATAAAAAAGCAATGGTTGTTGAAATTATAAAAGCAATAATTGACGCAACCATGATAGGTTTGCGCCACTTAATAATTTTAATTAGTAGTTGTTCCGACGAGTTATTAATTTCTATTTGATCCACTTATTTATATTTTATAAAACGTAATACTGATTTTAAACTTAGCATCCTGGTAACGAAAGCCCATAAACCGCATGAAATTGTCATAATTGCAAAATTAAAGTACCAGCTTTTTGTTAAATGCAGGGTTAAATAGTTAATGCAAGCAACCCCAAATATAAAGAAAAGTAACGCAATTAATAAGCGTTTATTGACTTTAAACTTAAATACTTTCTGTGCTATAAGTACCTGTATCACAGCTGTAAAAAACTGGGTGGTAACACTTGCAAAGGCGCTTCCAAGGGCGTGAAATTTTGGAATGAGAATAAAGTTTAGTAATAAGTTAACTGTGATGCCACTAATAGCCATAATATTCATTTGTTTTAAATTGCCATTAGCAGTCAATAAAGTTCCGAATATATACGAAATAGAACTCGCAGTAAAACACAACATCAGCAGCCTAAAAACATGTGATGAGTCGGTGCTTTTGTTAATTAATAAACAAAGATCTTCAGCGTAAAAAGCGCAGCCGATGGATACAATTATAGCGGGTGTAATAATTAAAGTGAAAGCTAATTTAACCAGATTTTGTATATCCTCTTTGTATTCGATCATTCTGCTAAAAATGGGAAGTAATTGGGTAGCGAATAAAAAACCGATCATTCCTGCTGCTTCCAATAAACGGAATCCTTTAGCGTATAAACCTGCTTGAAAAGCGCCTGTGTCCGCAAAAAGTGCATCACTGGTATTTACAAAATTACTGATGGGTTTATGCGCCATTAAAATTGAAGAAGATTTCAGTTTTTCTATAAATTCAAATAAATAAGCATTTCTTACTGGCAATAAACGTTCGATCATTACCGAATCTACACGGTTGTAAAATGTCATTAATAAAACTAAAATTGCAAAAGGAAAACTTTTCTTTAACATCATATAACTAAAACGCCAGTTCCAGGTAAGTTTGAACGTATGTGTTTCGCGTAACACGATCCAAAAAGTAATGAAAGCAGTTAAACTGTAGCCAATGGTTTGTGCATAAACATAATTCATAATATCTACTTCCAAACCAAACCAATTTAAAAACAGAGCAACGCAAAGCGTTATCATTATCACTCTATCCAAAACAGAAACAATGCTATCGGTTTTAAACAGATGCAATCCTTGTAAATTGGAACGCAAGTACAAAACAAAACTTATAAAAAACTGATTTATTCCCAATAACAATAATAATTTCATGAAGCGGAAATCATAACCAATGATAACAGCGGAAACCATTGTTATTACAATATAAAAAACACCCAATGCAAATTTTAAGGATAATAAACTGCTAAAATGTTTGCTTAGTAAATGATTGTTTTGCGCGATATTTTTGTTGTTGAAATTCGTGAGTCCGAAATCCAATAAAATGCTGAATAAAAAAGAGAATTGAAGTAAAGCAGAGTATTCACCGTAATGCGCATTCCCTACTTTGTTTTGAACGCCCGGATCAATTATTAAAATCCAATAGGGCTTAATTAATAAGTTTAGGATTATTAAAATGGCAAGGTTTACTATGAATTTTTTTTGCTGCATTTTTTGCAAGGCTGTAAAGATAACTTTTTTTCGCAATTATAGTCTTTTTTAGGTAGATTTGGGAGGTGCAAATAGCTGTAAATACGCGACTTTTACTCAAAAACAAGCTTGAAGGAATAGGCTGGTTTTCGTACCAAACCTTAAAACGAATTACAGAAGGAAATAAGGATGTTCATTTTATTTTTATTTTCGACAGGTTTTTTGACGAAGAATTTATTTTTGGCGATAATATCACACCTGTAATTGTTGGTCCGCAAGCACGACATCCTTTTTTATATTATGCATGGCTTGAATTTGGCGTGAAAAACACATTAAATAGTTTAAAGCCCGATCTGTTTTTATCGCCGGATGGCTTTTTGAGTTTAAGTGCAAAATGTAAACAGCTGCCTGTGATTCACGATATTAATTTTTTGCATAATCCTAAAGATGTTAAGCCATTAACACGAAAATATTACAATCATTTTTTTCCAAAATTCGCGCAAAAAGCAACCCGCATTGCAACGGTTTCAGAATTTAGTAAAAAGGATATTGGTGATAATTATAAAATTAATTCTGATAAAATTGATGTGGTTTACAACGGAATAAATTCTTCGTTCAAACCCGTTTCAGATTTGATAAAAACACAAACCAGACAACGTTTTTCTAAGGGAAAAGATTATTTTTTATTTGTTGGTTCGATAAATCCGCGTAAAAATATTTCGCGTTTAATGCAAGCGTTTGATGCTTTTAAAAAAGAAAGTAATTCTGATCTTAAATTGGTAATTGCCGGTGCGGAAGGTTGGGGTGGAAGTGAAATACAAAAACGAACTGATACTTTAAGTTCCAAAGAAGATATTATTTTTACCGGAAGATTGAATGAAGAAGATCTAGCAAACGTTATGGCTTCAGCTTTTGCTTTAACTTTTGTTCCTTACTTCGAAGGATTTGGGATCCCATTGGTGGAAGCTATGCAAAGTGAAATTCCGATTATTACGAGTAATGTTACAAGTTTACCGGAAATTGCGGGAGATGCAGCGCTTTTTGTAAATCCTTATGAGATCGGTGAAATTAAAAATGCAATGCTTCAATTAATTAATAATTCAGGCTTACGCTTAAAATTAATTGAAAAGGGAAAACAGCGTAAAAATAATTTCAGTTGGGATAGATCGGCAGATCTGCTTTGGAAATCGGTCGAGCAAGCATTAAAATAATTTCTTATAAATTCACTTCGTCTTCATAGCTATCGGTAGCTCCATAACCCAGACGTTTTCCTGTTCTTAAACTTACACTGCTTGTTTTTTCCTGCATTTCATTTACGGTAACTTCTCTTACTGCATCAAAAGGCGGTGTGAACAGATCGAATGAGATCACAAAAATAATGAAGTCGTAGATCATTTCTTTTAAATTCTCTTTTGTTAAAGGTTCTTCAGAGAAGGAATTATATTTTATGCCAATTGGGCCTTTTGCCTCAATGAAAAACCGCATTTCACGGTTTACGAAAATGCGCGCCACTAAATAACCAAGATCGTTTACACGGTTAAATTGAAATGAATCGGCCAAAAAATTGTAGATGTTAATAATGCCGCAATAAGAGTTAAACGGATTTTTTTTAACGTAACCCGTTTTGTGCATCGGATGTGATTTCTCGAATTCAAACACATTTGTATGCATGTAAAATTCGAGCATGTCACCTGCAACTTTTAACTGGAAAGCGTGCGCATTCACATCAGAAAAATTTAAGGAAACGCGTTTATCGGTTTTGTCGATCTCCGTTTTTAGATCCTGACTAACTTCTTTGCAGATCTCACGCACCATGCCAAAAGTTTGAATGGTGTTTTTATAAACATCCTGTTTCATTGTTGATTTATCTTTCAATAAATTAACAATCAGTTCGCGTTGATCTTTCCCTTGTTTAGCCATTATTTAATCCCGATAGGTTCGGGAACAAAAATATAATTTATTTTAATATGCTCTTGCAAAGAGCACTCGTTGTTTACTTGGTTTGCCGCTATAAATGCATTTACCGTCTTCTAATTTGTTATTAAGAGGTATGCAGCGGATAGTAGCTTTTGTTTCGTCTTTTATTTTTTCTTCTGTCTCTTTCGTTCCATCCCAATGCGCGCTTACAAATCCTCCTTTTTCATCCAGGAGTTTTTTAAGTTCATCATAAGAATCTGCGTTGTGAGTTGATTCCTGTGTGCGCTTTAAGGCTTTTGCAAATAAATTTTCCTGAATATCATTCAGCAATTTTTCAATATGATTATCAATATCATTAATGCTAATGGTTTCTTTTGCTAAAGTATCCCGGCGTGCAATTTCAACAGTGCCGCTTGCTAAATCGCGTTCGCCAATAGCAACACGAATAGGGATCCCTTTTAATTCATACTCTGCAAATTTCCATCCCGGACGTTGTGTATCCCTGCTATCGTATTTAACAGTAATGTTTTTTGCTTTTAGTTTAGTAACAATTTGCAAAGCCGTTTCTGAAACTTTTTTAAAACCTTCATCACCTTTATAAATAGGAACAATTACAACTTGTGTCGGGGCTAATTTGGGAGGAATTACCAGACCGTTATCATCACTATGGCTCATAATTAACGCACCCATTAAACGCGTAGAAACGCCCCAGCTTGTAGCCCAAACAAATTCCTGACCACCTTCCTTAGAGGCGAATTTCACATCAAATGCTTTCGCGAAATTTTGTCCAAGAAAATGTGAAGTTCCGCATTGCAATGCTTTTCCATCTTGCATTAACGCTTCGATACAATAAGTTTCAATTGCTCCTGCAAAACGTTCGTTTGCACTTTTAATTCCTTTTATAACTGGTACAGCCATCCAATTCTCAACAAAATCGGCATACACATTCAGCATTTGTTCTGTTTCTGCAACAGCTTCTTCAGCGGTTGCATGTGCGGTATGACCTTCCTGCCATAAAAATTCGGCAGTACGCAAAAATAAACGGGTACGCATTTCCCAACGCACAACATTGGCCCATTGGTTAATTAAAAGAGGCAGATCGCGGTAACTTTGGATCCAGCCTTTATAAGTGTTCCAAATAATAGTTTCAGACGTTGGTCTGACAATTAATTCTTCTTCCAGTTTTGCAGTTTCGTCAACAACAATACCACCTCCATTTGGATCGTTCTTTAAACGGTAATGAGTAACAACAGCACATTCTTTTGCAAATCCTTCAACGTGCGAAGCCTCTTTACTAAAAAATGATTTCGGTATAAATAAAGGGAAGTAAGCATTAACATGCCCGGTATCTTTAAACATTTTATCTAAAGCTTGCTGCATTTTTTCCCAAATGGCATAACCATGGGGTTTAATAACCATGCAGCCGCGAACAGCGCTATGGTCGGCCAGATCTGCTTCAACCACTATATCGTTATACCATTTACTGTAGTCTTGTGTTTTAGATGTAATTGATTTACTCATATAATATGTTAAAATCTTTTAAAAACACCCTGTTAAAACTTTTAAACGTACCAGTTGTTAAAAGTTCAAAAATGCATAAACAAGGGGGGATTTTATTTCGTAACTTTACTGTAACAAATCCCGCGTAAAATTAAGTTTTTAAAACCTAATTACGTAATAAAGATGAAAAAGGTCATAATAATAGCAGGTATTTTTTCAGTAATACTGAGCGCATGTAGCACTAGTAAACTAGCTACAAATAACGACGACGTTTATTCTAATCCGGCTGAAGACCGTTTGGAAAAAGCACGTTTGGCTGCTGCACAGAAAAAGCAAGCACAAGAAGAAGCAAAGAGACAAGCTGACCAACGCGCTGCAGAAATAGCTGCGCAAAAAGCTAAGGACGATGCAAATCCCCTCTATAAAGATCCTTCTTATAATAAAGACGATTATTACGATTATCAATACGCCTCACGTATACGCAGATTCAATAATCCGGTTAATGGCGTAGGTTATTACGATAATTACTATACTAATTCTTATATGTACAATGGTAATCCGGCAATGTACGGTACCAGTATTTATAATAGTTACAATTATTGGGGAGGTTCAGGCTACGGTTATGGCGGCGGTTTTCCAAGCAGTTATTTTGGTATGAGTTATGGAATGGGTTCCCCAAGTTATGGGTATAACAATTTCGGATATAATAATTATGGATATGGCGGTTATGGCTGCAGTCCGTATTATGGCGGTTATGGATATAGTCCTTATGGATATTCAAACCCTTATATGATGGGATACAATAATGGTTTTTATGGATATCCTTATGGCGGTTACGGAAGTTATGGCTATGGCAGTTATAATAATGGTTGGGGATATTATAATAGTTTCGACGTAAATAGCAATTACAGTCAGCCAACTAATGCTCCGCGCAGCAGTCATGAAGGCGGAAATACCGGCCGCAAAACAAATCCTTCGAACTATAATGATGGTTTAGCTCAGAAATATATTCAGCAAGTACAAGTTGCTCAAGCTAACACGCCAAAGTTTGATGAGGAATTAAGAAATACAAGAGCAACTAAAACAAACAAATATTTTAATAATTCTAATTCGGCAAGTTTCGAAAATGGAAATATAAACGACGTAAGACCGAATGGCAGTTATGGAAATTCTAATCCTAAAAACTCAATTAATTCCGGTAATAATAGTGATGCCGGTTTTACTAATTATCACCCTGCTAATTATAATCAGCCAAAAAATAATATTAACTCAGTTAATAATAATGAGGCACAGTTTAATAATCCGCCTAAAAATACTTACAACCCAACCTACGAACCTGACAGACCGGTAAAAGTTTTCAATAACAATAATAATAGGGGAAGTATTTTTGATTCCGGTTCGCCAACTTTTAACAGTGGTGGTTATAGCAGCCCATCTCCTTCCGGTGGTAGTAGAGGAGGTTCCTCAGGCGGCGGTGGCGGTGGCAGACCACGTTAATTAAATAAAGTTTTGTTTATGAGGTCAGGATATTTTGCATTAGCAATTAGTCTAACATCGTTTTTTGGTTTTTCACAAAATGATCAGGATGCACTCCGTTATTCGCAAACAGGTATTGGTGGTAACGCACGTTTTGTTAGTATGAGCGGGGCATTCGGTGCTCTCGGCGGTAATGTAAGTTGTTTAAATTATAACCCCGCAGGTATTGGTATTTACCGTAAAGGAGAATTAAATATTAGTCCTGGTATAAATTTTAATACTATAAATTCAAGTTACAACGGTTCAGGAACAAAATATTTTACACCGTCATTGGTATTTAATGGTTTTGGTATTGCAGGTTCATGGCAAAGTCACGATAACGAAGATGTACGCCATTCATTGGGACTTTCACTTAATCAACTGCAAAATTTTAATTCAACTATTTCTATTAATGGAAGAAGTCAGGGTAGTTCTATAATGCAGGATTTAATTGGTAATGCCGGAACCAGCAGTATTGCACAACTCGACCCATCATATAGCAATTTAGCCTATAAAACATATTTACTCGACCAGGACACCGTTACGAAAAAATATTATGGCTTTATAGATCCGAAAGCTGATCTGGCGCAAAGTAAAACTATTACTAGGTCGGGTAAAATGAATGAATACGCGATTGGTTATACGTATGCTTATTTAGATAAATTATATTTGGGAGCGAGTATAGGTATTCCGGTTATTAGTTATAATAATGCCGCTTCTTATACCGAAGCTGATGATAAAGATTCGTTAAGAATTTACAGAGATGCCAACAATCAAATGAAATCTACTTATTCTTATCATGTTTATTATTATAACAATTCCGCTAATACTAATTTATT
>DATMPR010000024.1:0-2113 GCA_035567575.1 Bacteroidia bacterium | reverse complement strand
TGTTTTTGTTTGGTCATAGGTGTCCGTAATTCGCAAGTTGAACTGATAATTAGGCAAATTGCAATATCCCGAGCTAGTTTTCTGAATGAAAATAAAACCAATTAAAAATAAAAGATATTTACCAATTTTTCTCATTCTTTTAGCTTAAATAAAGTTATCGAAAAAAAAACACGGCTCCATATAATTAAAGCCAAAAAAAATAATTTATTAAAAATTAACATTTTGGAATGATACTCTGTCTGAAGGAGCCCTTTTAAAAGGTTGCAGTGGCTCTGTCTTACAAGAGTTGGGCGCAGAAGCGAAGTGAAACATCTGAATTCGTATACACCCGACCGCATGACTTTTATTTTTCCCAAATGAAAATACGAAGCGGAAAAGAGAATTGTTAAACAATTAGGATCTCTTTAATTTTGAAATTGGATCAATCCTCAAATGCTATTCATGTACGCGAAAGTAATATTGACAAGCATAAAAAAATTATTTTTTCTTTGCTTTAGCTGCCAATTTTTTAGTTGATTTTTTCGCAGCAAGTTTCTTAACAGGCTTCTTGGCTGATTTGATTATTTTTTTTGATTTTGGTTTTTTTGAAGTTTTTGTATTACCAAAAAGAGCGTCTTTATGTTTCATTCCGAACTCCACGAAAGTTTTTTCTTCAACCAGATTACTTACGCTGGGAGGTAATCTATGATATAAATCTTTCAATATTGTTTCTGAAACTTCTTTACCATTAAGAGTAGGTAGAACGTAATTTACAACGGTCTTCTTTATTACCGGTATAAATGGAATTAAAGCTAAATGTAGCATAGGTTTTTATTTTATTGGTTATTATATAACTTACCAAACTATAACTTATTTCTGATTCTTGCAATGGAGAAATTAAAATGGGGTATAAATACGTGTTTCTTTAGGTAAAATTACCTTAAAAATAAAAAGGTAGAATTACCTTTTTTACAACAAAAACACCTAAATAAATTTAGTTTTTTGCTAATTAAATTATTGTTTCTTAGACTTGGTGTCCTGCCTCTCGAGTATAATTAACTGCACTTAGTAATAATTTAATTCGCAAAGCATGAAAAAAATAATTTTTCTCTTCGTATTCTTAGTTTTAAAAGGCAATTTAATTTATTCACAATTAGTCATAGATACAACTGCTATTGGCAGATGTGGTTATGATCCATTATTTATTAATGACACAACAGGAAGGTTAAGTAAATTTAATAATCCAACACCTCAATCTCAACCTAAAAGCGCCTATACTGCAATACCAACTTCAATCGTGACATGCGGCAAATTTCGTTTGTTTTACGAAGATATATTAATCGGTTCTGCTGGTGGATTTAATGCAAATGTTCCGGTAGGTATTGGAGCAACGCGCCGTGCGACAGTTTGCGCCGTTTATCAATATATCCAAAGTGTTTTTGATTTTAGTAATGTCATTGGAACTATAGATGTAGAAATTCAAAAGTCAGATGATCCAATCCTAGGTTCGTGTCCAGTAACATCTAATCTTGCAACTGGTATGCCCAGCTATGTTGGTTTAAATACACCTGGCATAAAAAACGGAAATGTATTTGACTATATGCTAAATGGTTTTTCGCCAAATCCGGCAGGTTTTGATGCTTCGTTGTATGTTAATTTTTGCGGTGGCACACCCAACACCCAATTTTATAATCTTGCGACAGGGCCGGTAAATAGTTGTGAGTGGGATCTATTTACGATTGTTTTACATGAAGCTTGTCATCAATTAGGATTTGGTTCATTTATTACAGAAACCGCAAGCCCTAACTATCTTCCTGTTTCAAGCAACTTTGCTAACCCAAATGTCTTTACCAATTTTGACAGTAAGTTTTTATTTCATGGAGATCCTTCTGGAATACCAATTCCTATGCAGCAAATTGTAATCGGTCCACCGTCAGCACCGTTCATAAATCCCGCAGTTAATACTCCAAGCGTTGTTAGAGACATGCGTTTGTGGTTAAACCGTAATACCACCAATACAACTACACCGTCAGCATACGATAATTTACCTATTTATTCAGGAATTTACCTTCCTTCTTTTCCAACCCCTCCTTATTTTTCATATCCTGGCGTTAATGCGCCACTATCAATCGCG
>DATMPR010000023.1:0-2826 GCA_035567575.1 Bacteroidia bacterium | reverse complement strand
TATGAATAAAGGTAATTACAGTAAAGCAATAGAGAATGATTTAAAGGCTTTGCAATTGTTTAAGGAAATCGGCAATAAGCAAGGTATAGCGGCTTGTTATAATAATATTGGTCTTGTTTATAATTATCAATCCAATTTTCCCCAGGCTTTAGAATTTTATTTAAAAGCTTTAAAAATTCAGGAGGAAATTGCTGATAAAAGAGGTATAAGTTATTGTTACGGTAATATCGGTCTCGTTTACGAATTTCAAACGAATTACGTAAAGGCTTTAGAATATTATTTAAAATCTTTGCAGCTTTGTAAAGAGATGGGCGATAAAAAAGGAGTGGTAGATTGTTATCAAAATATTGGTAACGTTCATTATTCTCGATCTGATTTCGCGAAGGCTTTAGAATATTACTTAAAATCTTTGAAGCTATGCGAAGAAATAAATGATAAAAAAGGAATTGGAATTTGTTATAATAATATTGGAGCTGTTTGCCAGGATCAATCTGATTACCCCAAAGCTTTAAAATATTACCTAAAAGCTTTACAACTGCGAAAAGAACTGGGTGAAAAAAAAGGAATGGAAAGTTGCTATTGTAATATAGGAGGTTTATATATAAAATTATCCGATTATAAACGGGCAATACAATTCAGTGATTCTGCTTTGCAATTAACGAAAGAAATCGGAGATATAAATAACGAACGCATTGTTTATCAAAACTTAGCCGATGCGTATAGCAAAACAGGTAAGTATAAAGAAGCATACGAGAACCATGTAAAATTTAAAACACTAACTGATAGCATTTTCAATTCGGAAAACAGCAAGCAGCTTGGTGATATGAAAACCAGGTTTGAGGTCGAGAAAAAGGAAAACGAGCTAAAAATAAAAGCTGAAGCGCAGAATGCAATAACAGCTGAAGAAAAAAAGAAACAACAAATAATTATTTATGCAATAGCAGGAGTTTTGTTGCTGGTGATCGTTTTCTCATTATTCTTATTTAATCGCTTTAAAATAACCCAAAAGCAGAAAGCGGTAATTGAAAAACAAAAAGTTTTGGTAGATAAAGCCTACGAAATATTGAATGAAAAAAACGAGGAAGTGATGGATAGTATTCATTATGCAAAAAGAATACAGCGCAGTTTATTACCAACAGAAAAATACATTGAACGGAATTTAGAACGATTGCTCAGAAATTAATACAACCAACCCAAGTGTCGAACTGAAAAAAGTCGAACTAATATGTTTTTTTGCTGAGTGATTAATTTGTAAAAGGATATAAAAAAACGCTTATTACAGTCACTTCAAAGTTTCTGAGCGGAATAGAATGGCCGATTTACTTAAAGCTCTTCACAAACTCCACCATATCCATAATGACTTTCACATCAACATTATTTGGTTTTTCATATTCTGCGGGACTGCTTAGTCCTTCACCTTTCATGAACATGTGATTAAGACCCGGGTAGCTGATGAATTTATTTTTCGGATCAGCAGACAATTCTTTTTTCCACCAATTAAAATCAACCATTGTTACCTGATAATCGCGCTCGCCTTGCAAAACTAAGATCGGCTGCTTTACTTTTTTTGTAGTTTTAACCTGATCGTAATTTTTTATAGATTGCCAATAAAACGAGGGCTGCTCAAGCGGTAAATCTTTTGCTTCCGCTTTTTTTAATTCTTTGGGGTTTTTAACTGTCGCTGCTTGCAATTTAATTTTTACAATGGCGTCTTTTATTTCTTTATTCGTACTATCGAGTGTACTAAAATAAGTGTATTGGTCTACCACAACATCCTCAAGCATGCGCGCGTTTCCGGCAAGCATGATGATGGCGCTAATGTCTTTGCTCTTTGTAGCAATAAGCGGCGCGCACATTGCACCCAAACTATGTCCAGCCACAAAAATTTTCGATTCTTTAGTTAAAGGATGCGCTCTCAAAATTTTAACTGCGCTTAAAGCATCTTCAATAACTTCTTCATTAATACCAATATTTTGATTTAGTAATCTAACACCATAAGTATAAGTTCGTTTATCATACCGCAAACTTGCAATGCCATTTGATGCTAAACCCAAAGCAATATCTTTTAAAGATTTTAACGGGCCAGCAGTTTCATCCTTATCATTCGCGCCTGAACCTGCAATTAATATTACTACCGGCGGATCGGTAACATTATTCGGTACGCATAAGATACCGGGCATTTCAAATGTTCCCGTTTTTACACTTAATTTGCTTTCGTATAATTTAGAAGGGTTGTAATAATCCGGTAAAATATAAGCGTTTTTACTTTTAGGCGGCATGAAAAGTAAACCAATTATTTTATGGTAACGGTTGTAGACAAATTTTAAATCCAGTTTCATTTTTTCAAAAGCACACATTATATAAACTATATCAATAGTGTCGTTTTTTTCGGTGCGGATGTTATCATAAGATTTATATTCACCAACATAAGTGGGAAGTTTATTCCACATTTCCTGCATCATTGACGCGTTTATTTTATTGGTGAAAGATGTATCAAAAAAAATTTGACAGCTATCAAACTGTTCACGCACCATTTTTTTCAGGAAGGACTCTGATAATTCAACAGAAGTTTGGCTTTTACTAATTACAGAAATTAATAAACAACAAAGAAATATGATTTTTTTCATAAGGAAATTAAACAGACAAAATTAATTAACGCGTATTCTTTGCCCAACTTTTAAATAATAACGTTTCTGAGTGCCGTTAAGCGAACATAGATCTTTATAACTCATGCCATATTTTTTTGCAATTACATTCCAGCTTTCGCCTTTCATTACCGTGTGGAAACCTGCATTAATAGGATAGGCGTTAACTCCGTTCCTTGTT
>DATMPR010000022.1:0-4677 GCA_035567575.1 Bacteroidia bacterium | reverse complement strand
ACCGGCGGCATTTTTATGATCTGTGCAATTTCCAGTTCAGCATTTACCAATGGAAAACTATCCACCGGCATGGAGTGATAAAATGCGCGCACTTCCGATGGTGTTAATTTGGTATCGCCTGTAATTTTACTGCGCATTTTTTGCTGCAATAATTGGTTGTGCACATCATCACGTATATCATCTTTAAATACATTGGTACGTTTACCATAGAAAGCTTCAAACTTTGCTTCATCGCCGCCAAACATATTTAAATAATAAGCTAAGCGTTTGCCGATCTCAGCTTCTACTTCGCCATCACTCACTACAACGCTATCGCGGTCGGCTTGCGCTAATAATAATTTACTGTACAATAATTCTTCGAAACCTTTACATTTTACCGCGTTCGAATCGTCTTTTAATCTTTCTAAATGATAAATTTCCAGATCAGATAACATCACAGGATATTTTCCAACTACGGCAATAACCTTATCAATTAACACTTGCGAGTTAAGGTTAAAAACAAGAATGGAAAAAAGTGCGGTTACTAATTTGCGCATAATCCACTAAATTAAGCAATATAATTTGTTCATATAAACATTTTTATCAATAAGAAAGGGGTATTTTTGGAATTAATCTTTTTTAACAGAATTAGTTCACTTTAAACTTCCCTTCGCTTTTAGCTTTTTCGAGGATCTGTTGTTTGTATTGGCGAATGAGTTTCATTTTACGTCCATTCAATAAAATTTTACGGATGTTATTTATTTCAAAATTAATAGGTGATAAACCATCTTTCACTTTTATTTCTTTAATTTTTAAATAAAAATAATTGAGTGTATCAGCATATTCAAAGTAGCGACCTGCATAAAAATTATATTCAGGCAGTTCGCGCAATTGCGGAATTTCTTTTTTAATTTCCTCTAACAATAACCAGGTACTGTCGTTTATAAAATAATTATCGGCATATTGCAAGCATAACGATTTCAAAACCTCTTTATCTTTCGGGTTTTGTGAAATAACCGCCACTTTCATTTTAGCCAAAGCTTTTGATTTAACAGGAACTTTAAAATAATTCACTTTCACAATATTATCTTTTAAAATAAAATTATCGCGATTCGCATCGTAATACGCTTGTATTTCCTCCTTTGTAATAGTGGTATCTAAATTATTTTCAATTAAGCGTATCTCGTATTTGTAATTAATTAATTCGCGGCGGTATCTTTCAACTTCAGCTTCCACATTCAGATCTTCAGGTAATAGTTTCTGAGCCGCTTCCTGATAAAATAATTCGTCCTGCGCCCAGCCTTCAATTAGTTTTTTTGAGATAACAGAACTATCATTTCCTCCCGCACTAAAAAAATTAAATTGTTTGTATTCATCCTCACTCAGATTTTTATCGCCCGCAATAGCAATAGCTTTAACTTCCTGTTCCTTGTTTTTATTCATGCAAGAAACAAGCGTCAGCGAAAAAAATATGCAAAAAAAGTATTTCAAGATTTTATTCAAATAAAAAGGCTGTTTGTTCAAAACAGCCTTTTTTATATTTAAAGTTTATAAATTACTTAATAGTGTTTAATACATCCTCGTTAATTTTAACGGGATATTTGTTTTTTAGGTATGCGATCCATTCTTTCTCTAAACTCACCTGGAAATCGGCTGTAATTAATCCTTTAGCCTCGTTAAGTGTTTTTGGAGATTTAGGTAATACTTTATTGACAACGATCACCAGCATCTTACCGTCTTTTTCATCCTTAATATCGTTTGCTACAACACCTTTTTTCCAATTCTCGTTCAGATTTTTGTTTTCGTTTTTCAAGTACATAACGTTTTCAACAGTCACATTTAATTGTGATGTTTTATTGATAGCGTCGGTAATTTCTTTCTCACTTTTTCCTTTTGCAAGCATTTTACGAACCTCAGCACTGATCTTAGAATCTAAACAACGGTAAGTTGTTACATCAGCTCTGTCGTCCCACAAATAATTATTTTTATTTTTTTCATAGAATGAACGCAGTCCCGCAGTATCTTTCACTGCTTTACTCCACACTTTTTGATCGGTTAGATCAAATAACAAAATTCCATCGCGGTATTCGTGCAATAAGTTTTTAAATTCAGGACGTGTATTTTCTAATTGCGCATCTTCGTAAGACACTACCATTTCTTCTACCCACTTCTCATAAGCTTGTCCCATCAATCCATACAGATCGGTTGGACTTCTATAAACCATTTGCTGCTCAAAGAATTTTGCAAAATCCTGTAAGCCGTAAGTTTTATCTTTGAATGAAATAATTTCTTTATTGCCCAATTTAGCAGCATTGCTTGCTTTCCATGTTGCAGTCAGATAAGTAGTATCCAGCACTTTCATGATCTCATCACGGTTAGCTAAATTTTGCTTGAAACCATTTTCTTTTTTCACGCGTGCAATCAAAGCAACGCGTCCCATTTGCGAACGGCTATCGCGCGCCACACGAGCTTTTAACTCCGGTTTCATTTGCTCTAAAGGCGCTAATCCTTTTAATTCAATGCGTTTAATAATGTGCCATCCGTAAGTTGTCATTACAGGATCAGATATATCGCCATCTTTTTTCAAACCAAAAGCGGCGTCTTCAAAATCTTTAGGCAATTTACCACTTTTAAAAGGCGCTAATTGTCCGGCACGGTCGGATGTTTGTTTATCTTCTGAATGTGAACGGGCGACATCATCAAATTTTTCGCCTGCTTTTATTTTTGCTGCTAATTCATCAATTTTTGTTTTTGCGTTTTTCTTATCAGTATCTGTCGCATCTTTAGGGAACTTAACCATAATGTGCGCCACGGTGATCTCACCGCGGTAAGGACGCTTGTCGTAAACTTTAATAATATGATAACCGTACTTAGAGCGAACTACATGACTTACTTCGCCGGGTTTAGTGTTATACATCGCAGTCTCGTATGGATACGCGAGGTCTAAAGCGGAATAATAACCAAGATCACCTTTATTATCAGGTACTGAAGGATCATCACTTGTTTTTGGAGCTATGCCCGGGAATTTATCAGCACCTGCATTTTTATAATACTCCGCTAAATTTTTTACCGAATTTAATTTCGATTTATACATTCCGCTGTCTTTTTTAGCGAAATCAGATTTGACGATCGTCGAGTTTTTAAGCAATTTATCGTACTCAGCAATTTGCGCTGCCGTAGGTAATTTACCCACGATTGCATTGCGTATCAAAGTTGCCCTTGTCCATGACTCCAAAGTATCTTTCGGAAACTCTATTTCGCTGCAGCGGATCAAAATATGACTTGATTTTATTTCCCACTTCATGCGTTCATACGCTTCAGTAATAAGATTTTCGTTGGTATTCTTATCTGTTAAATAAGGGGTTGCTAATTGCCTTCTATAACCTGCTAGTTCTGTTTTAAATGAACCGACGGTATCTAAGCCCATTGATTCGGCTTCATATACTTTCATTTTAAATAATGAAAACAGATCGGCGTATTCTTTTACTGATTTTGGATCAGTAACGGTTTTAGAATTGTTTTTGCGGTAAACGCTTTCAAATTCAGATTTATTAACGGACTTTCCGCCAATTGTCATAATAACCGGATCTGTGGTTTGGGCCAAAACCGATACTGTAAATGCTGTACATAAAACTGCAATTGAAATTTTCATCATAATTCTTGGTTTTTAAACGGAATGCAAATTTAATTTTTTTCCTGAATTTGGAGCCTTATTTACTAAAAATCTCTTCGAGTTTCTGGTCTAAAGCCGGTCCCCGGAGGTTTTTATCAAGGATTTTACCCTCTTTATCAATCAAAATGTTCTGAGGGATACTGGAAATGCTATACATACGGCCTACTTCGTTACCCCAACCCTTTAGATCACTTACGTGATCCCAGGTTAATTGGTCTTTTTCAACCGCTGCTAACCATTTAGCTTTATCCTGATCGAAAGAAACTCCTAAAATGGTAAAGCCTTTATCTTTATACTTATTATAAGCTGCAACCACATTAGGGTTCTCTGCACGGCACGGACCGCACCAGCTTGCCCAAAAATCTACTAATACATATTTTCCTTTATAATCAGATAACTTAACGGGCTTGCCATCCGGACTATTTTGCGTAAAATTAATAGCAGGGTAACCAATTGTAGTACCACGCATATTGTTTAAACGGTCTTGTGCTAATTTACCGTACTTTGTTTCTAAAATAGATTTATCAAGTAAGGCCGTAATTTCTTCGGTTTCTGTCATTGTAAAATTAAGACCCGGATTAGCGCACTCGGCATAAATAATATAACCGCTAACTGCTGATTTAGGATGAGTTTTTACATAATTTTTTAAACCTTCTTTTACTTTAGGAAGCATTTGTTCATATTCCTGCTGCTTTGCCTGCATGGTGTTCACGTCATTACTGGTCTTTGCCATATTGTAATCGTTAACGATCTGCTGCTGCTGCATCTGAAAAGTTAGCATCATTACTTTATAATCTTCATAATCTTTCTGACTCTGTCCGCCTTTAATGCTAAGGTTCTGTAGAGAATCCATATTCATGTTAACAGTTGTTTTACCGCCATCAACATAAAAAATAATATTTGGCTGGCCTGCTGCATTATTAGTAAGCGTTAACCAATACATATTAGGTTCAGGACTTTTACCGGCGAACTTAAATTTACCATCAGTTACTTTTGAAGAATCTGTAAATGTTTTATCGTCCCAC
>DATMPR010000021.1:0-9379 GCA_035567575.1 Bacteroidia bacterium | reverse complement strand
TTTTCAGGATTAAAATACCAGGCTTCAAAAAATCTGATCTGATTTATATTATAAATTGCGGTAGTAGAATCGCACATGTATTTCGACTGAACTATTTCATTTCCTTCTGCATCAAAACTTGATAGTTCAACCATGTCGCATTTCATGATTCTGTCTTTTACCTCTTGTAATGCTGCCGGTTTACTATTTGGGTCGACATAAATTTTCGAGCCGGGATTTTTGATCAAAGCCCAAACCGCCTGATACAAAAGTTTAAACTGATAGAGATTGAAAAATTTTGTTTCCTTATCGTAACCTTCAATGTAATCAGAAATAGAAATTCGGCCGCTATCCGTCTCCGCATAAATACTTCTGATCTGTGTAGTATCACGCAGCATGACTTTGCTGATCTTAAAAGGTGTAATTAAAACGCGCTTATCGTTTACAGCTTCATTCTTCTCCCCTTTCCGGGAACAAGCCATAAACGATAAAACACATATTAATATCCAGAAATTCTTCATAATTTTAATAGCATAATAAAGATATTCAAAAAAGTCACACCTTAATCCAATGGGAGGCTGTCTTTTGACATTTCATAACCTTCATCCACCAATAAAACCCTTGTTTTATATGCGGCGACGGCCAGTTCATCACAACGGTTATTCTCTACATTACTTGAGTGGCCCTTTACCCAAACAAATTTAATATGATGTTTATTGCGGATCTTTAAAAAACGCTGCCAAAGATCAACATTTGCTTTTTTCTTAAAACCGGTTTTTTGCCATGTATCGAGCCATTTCAAATTTATGGAATCAACAACATATTTGGAGTCGGAATGCACAATTACTTTAGCTTCCTTCTTTTTTATAGTTTCCAAAGCTACAATTACCGATAATAATTCCATACGGTTATTTGTTGTTAAACGGAAACCTTCGCTTAATTCTTTTCGATGACCTTTATACAACATAACAATGCCATATCCGCCCGGACCGGGATTCCCGCTCGCAGCGCCATCAGTATAAATATGAATTGTATCAGGCATTTTATAAATATAAATAGAATCTTTAAATAAAAAACCCAGATATTTTTTTATCCGGGCTCTTGTTTAATATTATGTTGTCATCCTGAGCTTGCCGAAGGATATGTTTATTGAATACCGTACCCTGAGCGCAGCCGAAGGGTGCGGATCAATGATGTTCTTCTTCCTTTACAGGCTTTGTTACTGATTTTGTTGAATCAGCAGGTAATTCAGCTGCGTGACTGTTATCTGTTTCAACAGCTTCTGTTTTTGTTTCATTAGAGTTAGCTTCCTTCATGTCTTCAGGATGTTTGCTGTGGTCGCCTTTTTCACAAGCTTCCATGCATTCTTTTGAACACTCTTTTCCGTTCTCGCAACGGCCGTTACAAGGATTTCCTAAACTTACAAAACATAAAATAATGAATATTGTTATAGAGCCAAGAATTAACGGAGCAGTAAATGCCACAGATTTTTTTTCGTTGTGGCCGTTGTTGTTGTGGTCGTTTGACATAGGGTTTTAATTTTATGCTGTAAAAATAAAAATAATTATAATTTAAAAAAAGCGTTACTGCTTAATAAACTTAAAGTTTTGAACAGACTTTCCATCCCCCAATCGGCCGGAATAAATTCCCTGACTCAAAGATGAAATATCGATCGTGTGTTTGTTCATCATTTCGTTGTTAGAAATATTCTTTTTAATTACTAATTGTCCCAGATCAGAATATATCTCCAACACTAAATCTTTATTTTTTGGGATTATAATATTTAATTCGCCGGCAGCCGGATTAGGATAAATTGCCAAAGCAACCTGTGCATCTATTTCATTAACCCCTGCAAAATAACGGGGAACATCTCTGTATCTAACACCTGTTGGAAGAAAAGTACCGCCTACAACACTGCCGTTAATTTCCATATAAGGCGTATGTTCGGTTAATGTCAAAAATTGTATTGAGCGCTGGTAATTCGGGAAGCCAACATTTAATGGGATCGTAAAAGTACCCACAGCTAAATTACCTTTAATGCTATCCTGAGAATATTGAGTAGTTGTTAATCTGATACAAGGAACAGGCACTCCGGATAACGGCGTTGTAATTGTTCCCCAGCCATCAACATCAGTAATTCTATATCCTTGTTTTGAATAAGCCGGGATCACAGAAGTTGAAATAGTAGAAAATTTAAATGTTGTAGAATCGTGATTTCCGTAATTTAAAGGAAACATATACAATTCATCTTTATCAGAGTAAAAATTAGGGATAGGAAAAGCCATATAACTCATGCCTGTTCCATCCACATTAAAAGATGCTGAACTTTTTTTATAGAACTGATAAATGTTACTGAAAGTAATTATTCCAAGATTTAGTGAATCTGCTGTTTTCTCGCCATAAGAAGAGCTAAAGAAAAACGGATATGGCGTTGATATTGGTGATTCAAATTTACGCATCATTTGCCCGTTAGCTTTTAAACTATCAAAACTCCAGGCAATATTAGCGCCCGTTGTTGTATAAGGTGTATTTGGCGGAAGTAATAATGAGGCCATAGTTCCGGTTGATCGCCTTGCGGTATCACCGGTTACAGGCATATTAGCATTAGTAATTGTAATTTGTGCGTTTGTTAATGCAGCTGCTAAAACCAATGCAATAAGTAAAAGTTTTTTCATCCCATTTAAATTTCAATAAATGTAATAAAATTTAGTAAATAAACGTTAATGATTTATTAGTAATTTAAGGCAAAATATGCCCAAAAAGGCTTGTAAATATTTAGTGTTTTATATCGGTTTAGTTTGCTTTTTAAGAGTAAGCGGACAAAATCCTGTTTTAAACGAGCAATTCACTTTGAAATTATTTAACACCGATTCGGTTAAAGTTTTTAAATACCTAAAATATAAAGACAAATACAAAACCAAAAAAGAATTAATTAAAAGCGTAAATATAATTTTAGACGATCTGAGATTTCAGGGTTATTTATTGGCAGATATTGATAAAGTGAAAGGTGATTCATTAAACAAAATTTATTATTTAAGGATCGGCAAAAAATTTAAATGGGCCATTCTTAAAAAAGGTAATGCCGATATGGATATACTTTCACATTTAGGTTACAGCGAAAAATTATACACCAATAAACCTTTTAGCTACAGTCAAACCGCCCGCTTAATTGATAAAACAATTACAGCCTATGAAAATAATGGTTACCCTTTTGTTTCCTTAAAATTGGATAGCATAAGCGTTAATGATAATACTTTAAGCGCAGTTTTAAACATTACCAAAAATAAATTAATCCAAATTGATAGTATCGTGGTTAAAGGCGATGCTAAAATAAATAAAACATTTTTGTACCGTTATCTGGGCCTAAAACCGATGATGCTTTATGACGAAGCTTCATTCATGGCCATCTCAAAAAAAATAAAACAATTGCCTTTTTTAACCGAGACGAAAGGGCAAGAAATCAGACTCACCGAAAAACAAAACAAAATGTATTTGTTTTTAGGGAAGAAAAATTGTTCGCAGTTCGATGGTATAATTGGGATCTTGCCTGATGATAAAACTAAAAAAACAATTTTTACGGGTGATGTAAAAATAAAATTAGTCAACTCCATTTTCAGAGCGGGTGAGACAGTTGATTTAAACTGGCGGCGGCTGCAGGCACTCACCCAAGACTTTAATGCAAGGGTCATTTATCCTTACATTTTAGGCTCACCTATCGGTGTTGATTATAATTTAAAAATTTATAAAAAAGATTCTTCGTTCATTGATGTTAATAATAACGTAGGTTTGCAATATTATTTCAGCGGCTTAAATAATTTAAAAGTATTTTACAAACAGCGTACAGCAGATCTGCTTTCAACATCAGGACTGGCATTTATTACCACTTTGCCTGATTATGCAGACATAAGCACCTCATCGTACGGACTTGGATTAACTTTCGAAAAATTAGATTACCGTTTTAATCCGCATAAAGGATTTGCAATAAACATTTCCGGACAAACCGGTAACAAAACCATAAAAAAGAATTCCAAAATAAATGATATTGTATATAACAATCTCCAACTTAAATCAACTCAATACCAAAGCGAGGGCAATGTAAATTTATTTTTACAAATAAAAGGAAACAGCGTTATACGAATGGCGGCGCAGTACGCAACCGTATTTGGAACCGCACCCGTTTTTAAAAATGAATTATTCCGCATTGGCGGTTTAAGAACTTTACGTGGTTTTGATGAAGAAAGTATTTATGCTTCTTCTTATGTTATTCCAACTTTAGAATACCGTTTTTTATTCGGTCAAAACTCAAACATTTTATTGTTTGCCGAGGGCGCCTGGTATGAAAATAACAGTTCAACCATTTACTTAAAAGATATGCCTTACAGTATAGGCGCAGGCATAAATTTTGATACAAAAGCAGGTATTTTTTCTTTAAATTATGCTCTTGGAAGTCAAAAAGGCAATGCTATTGATGTGAGGTCAGGAAAGATACATTTTGGCTTAACCGCTTTGTTTTAGCGCTTTAAATTTGGTATATTTGAGATATGAAAGTAAAAAATCTGATCTTGCTTTTTATAATTGTGTTCGGCACAATTGAAGCGCAAACTGTTTATCCGCACCAAAAAATTTACGTTTTAAGCCAATTGGATCCCGAGGGAACCGTTGCGGTCGACGGAAGAAAATATTCAGGTTGTTGGGGATGGTATCAAGCCTCCAAAAACAAAGAATATGCCATTGTGGGTTCAAGCACGAAAACATATTTTATTGATGTTACTAATCCGTATAGTCCGGTTATCAAAGATTCCGTTATGGGCCGTTCCCCTGCTTGTACATGGCGCGAATTAAAAACTTACCAAAATTATTGTTACGTAGTAAGTGATGTTTGCACGCCAAATAGTTTTCAAATTATCGATATGCAATATTTACCCGATTCGGTTCATGTTGTTTATGATGATTCCACTTATTTTGAAAGAGCACATACCGTGTGGGTTGATGGAAATAAATTATACGTTGGCGCAAATGCAAAACGAGGTCAGGGATCAGCTTCAATGAATCTATATAGTTTAGCAACACCAAGTGTTCCGGTCTTATTAAGAAGACTTAGTGATGATTACCCTGGCATAAGTTTTGTTCACGATATGTTTGTGAGAAACGATACTGTTTTTGCATCAGCGGGAGGCCAGGGTTTACAAGTTTTTAAATTAACAGCTTCCAATACATTTACAGCGCTTGGTTCATTAACAGGATATGCTGAAGCGGGATACAATCACAGCAGTTATCTTACAAAGGATGGACGAACTCTGGTTTTTTGTGATGAAACTCCTGCTATGTCGATTAAGGTGGCCAACGTAACTAATTTAAGTAATATCACAATTAGTGCTTTAACAAAGCCAAATACATTCCCTGATTTTGCCGCGCATAATCCTTACGTAATTGGCAATAAATGGGCTTTTGTTTCGTGTTATCAGGATGGATTACAATTATATGATATTTCTGTACCTACAGCTCCTGTACTGAAAGGTTATTTTGATACTTATCCTCAGGGAGGAGCAAATGTGGGTAATTATAATTCTACTTCCTGGCGTGGCAACTGGGGAGCCTATCCTTATTTGCCAAGCGGGATCGTCATTGCTTGTGACATGCAAAATGGAATTTTCATTTTAAATGCGGATAGTGTGTTAGGGAATAATGTTGGTGTTAAAGAAATAAATAGCAATGTGATCAGCGCAAGCATTTATCCAAATCCTGCGAATGATAAATTAACCATTTCATTTATAAATCCTGATTCAAAAACTTATAGTTTAAAAATAACTAATATACTTGGCCAGGTAATTTTAAAAGAAGAAAACGCTAACGATTGTAATTTTCCGATAACCTATAAAACAATTGATGTTTCGAAATTTGAGCCGGGAAGTTATATAGTTTCTCTAAAAGCAAACGAAAAACAATTCCAGGAAAAGATCATCATCGCTAAATAAATAATGTATAAATTCAGGTTACGTTATGGTTTTTATTATTTGCTTAACCAATAACTCAATAACGGATAACTCAATAACGGATAACCAAAAATATGTTCTCTAAAGATTCAGTAATTGGCGTAATTGGTTCAGGTGCTATGGGGGCAGGTATTGCACAAGTTGCATCTACGGCCGGACATATAGTTTATGTTTACGATAACAGTGCCAAATCGCTCGAAAAAGCGCAATCAAATTTAAAATCATCTTTAACTAAGTTAGTTGAGAAACAAAAAATTTCGGTTGAACTATCTCAATCCATTTCAAAAAATATAAATTTTGTTCCTGATCTGAATTCTTTTTCGAAATGCGGTTTAGTTATAGAAGCGATCGCTGAGAATTTAGAAGTAAAACAAAAAGTTTTTTCTGATCTTGAAAAAATAGTTTCTGCGGATTGTGTTTTAGCGACAAATACTTCTTCACTTTCCATTACATCAATTGCATCAGCTTGCACAAAACCCGAAAGAGTTTTAGGAATTCATTTCTTTAATCCGGCAACGATAATGCCTTTGGTAGAAATTATTCCGGGCATTGCAACACAACAAAGTTTAATAGGTAATGTCAAAAAATTAATTGACGGCTGGGGTAAGGTGACCGTTATAGCAAAAGATACGCCCGGTTTTATTGTGAACCGCGTTGCCCGTCCGTTTTACAGCGAAGCATTACGTATTTACGAAGAAGGCATTGCCGATATTCCAACCATCGATTGGGCCATGAAAGAATTCGGCGGTTTTAAAATGGGACCGTTTGAATTAATGGATCTGATCGGTCATGATGTTAATTATGTTGTAACCGAAACTGTTTGGAAACAATTTTATTTCGATCCGCGTTTTAAACCGGCCTTATCACAAAAACGTTTATTGGAAGCAGGTTTTTTAGGTAAAAAAAGCGGTAAAGGTTTTTACAATTATGCTGAAGGCACTACTCTACTCGAACCCGATAGAAATACCGCTATTGGAAAGCTCGTTTTTACCCGTGTTTTAGCTATGCTAATTAATGAGGCAGTTGATTCTCTTTATTATAAAATTGCCAGTAAAGAAGATCTTGATCTCGCCATGACTAAAGGGGTAAATTATCCTAAAGGTCTCTTAAAATGGGCCGATGAAATTGGTCCGGAAAATATCCTCCAAACCATGATGGTTTTATACGATCTATATCAGGAAGACCGTTACCGCCCAAGCGTGCTTTTAAAGCAAATGGTATTGCAAAATAAGGGTTTCTACTAAGTCAGAAACCATTTCCACTCATTTGTGGGTATTTTTTTTGCTCAAAACAGTCAAAATAGCTATATTTGAATATCAATAACCATCAAAAAATGAAAAAATTCTTTATACCCGCTCTATTAGTTACAAGTTTATCTGTTTTTATTGCAATTTCTTGCACAGAAAAAAACAATGACAACATTACCCCAACTTATAAAAATCAGTCAACCGGTACAGGTGCTAACCCAAATATTAACGTAGTTACTGTTACAGGTACCCAAACTGTTACTAACCCTGCCACACAGAACTCAGCATTATATGTTGGTGGTTCGAATCCGGGTTGGAGTTATGATGGTTGTGCAACAAGTCCAAATACTTTAACAGGTCATAATGGTAATACACAGATCCAAATTCTTTTTGGCGGCGGCGCTATTACTTCAACTAATTACGCTCTTACTTCCGGTATTCCAACTGCGGGCCAAGCCCGTTTAACTATTACCAATGCTCCTGGTCAGCCCGATGGTATTGTATGGTATTCTAAGTCTGGTATGGTTTCTGTAACAACGAGTACCTTAACCGGAACACAAGCTTCCTTCACAAATATTCAATGTTTACAATACTCTTTCTTGTTCCCGGTTGTTAGTACAACAGGTACATTAACTTGTATTTAATATTTAAATGATTTTTCTCAGAAAGGCTTCCCGAAAACGGAAGCCTTTTTTATTTTTGCACTATTGCTTCTTCTAAAAAAAATATCAGACCATATCCGGGAAAATTATAAACTCGATCTAAGAGCTTTGGCTTTAATGCGCATCGGCATTGGCCTGGTTCTTTTAAGTGATCTTATTATCCGTGCTACAGCATTAACTGCGCATTACACACAAGATGGCATTTTACCTGTTTCACTTTTATTGGAGTTCGATTCAAAACCTTTACGTTGGTCGTTTCATTATTTAAATGATTCTTTTGCCTACCAGGCAATATTATTTATTCTGAATGGTATTGTTGCTCTGTTTTTAATAGTTGGTTACCGCACGCGTTTAATAACGTTTTTGGCATGGGTGTTTTTAGTATCGCTGCAAAACCGCAATCCGTTCATACAACAAAGCGGTGATGATCTGTTACGCTTAATTTTATTCTGGGCATTGTTCATGCCATGGGGGAATTTTTATTCGTGGGATTCAAAAAAATTAAATTCAACTGTAAAAAATTATTTCTCGTTTGCATCCTTTGGATATTTGTTATTGATCGTTTCGGTGTATTTATTTTCTGCTATACAAAAAACCTCTCCCGAATGGAGAACTGAAGGCACCGCAATCTATTATACTTTAAG
The DNA here is from genome assembly GCA_035567575.1 of Bacteroidia bacterium. Taxonomy (GTDB): domain Bacteria; phylum Bacteroidota; class Bacteroidia; order B-17B0; family Aurantibacillaceae; genus JAHEYG01. Next base: position 854 of record DATMPR010000021.1, on the reverse strand, counting down.
TTTAGATCAGTTAAAAGTTGGCATGGGTGATTGGCTCTATGAGCGTCCTACGCTAATGAAATTTCTTACTTTTTTAATCTTTTATTATTTTGATATCTTGGTTCCGTTGTTGCTGCTTATTCCGTTCAAAAATCAAATGCTCCGCGCACTTTGTGTTTTATCACTTATTTTATTACATATTGGTATTTCTTTGAATGTTTATGTGGGATTGTTTTTTGTGATCGGCATTACAAGTTCGCTAGGATTATTGCCATCAAGCGTAATGGATTGGTTTGATGAAAAAATATTTAAAATAAAAACAAATTTTTCAGATACATTTTACGAAACTAAATTAAATTACATTTTAAGATCTTGCGTTAATAGTTTTCTGGCGTTCATAATTTTCTTTTGTTTGCTTTACAATTTGGGATGCATTCCTTCTTTTAAATATGTGTTAGCAGATAAAATGGTTTACCTAACTAATTCATTAAGATTAGATCAATACTGGGGGATGTTTTCGCCTAACGTTTATAAAACCGATGGCTGGTATATTTACCGCGGCATAAAACAAAACGATTCTATTTGGGACATCTATAATAACAAACCCGGATTAGATCATGCAAAACCGCTTGACATAGATAAAATGTATCCCACCGACAGATGGAGAAAATTTGCAGAGAATTTTCAGAAAAACGATTATAATTTTATGCGGCCTTACTATTGCAAATATTTAATTCGCGAATGGAATAAAAAACACCCCGATAATAAAATAGCCGGACTCAATATTATTTTTTTATTGGAAGAGAGCCTTCCTGATTATAAAACCGCACCTTTAAAAGAACAAAACACTTGTTTGTGTTACGAGAATGAGCCTA
>DATMPR010000020.1:0-4291 GCA_035567575.1 Bacteroidia bacterium | reverse complement strand
GGTTGAAGGCTTTAAGGGTTTCGGAATGATGAATGTGGGAACTAATCCCACAACTGATAATGATAAAAGCTTGAAACTGGAAGTAAATATCTTTAACTTTGATAAAGACGTTTACACTAAAAATATAAAAGTTGAATTTATAGAACGTTTGCGCGACGAGAAAAAATTTAACTCAATAGAAGAATTAATTAACGCCATTAAAAACGACGAGAAAATTTGCAGACAAATTTTAAATATTTGAAATGTACTTTTATAATTGCTGCATTATTTTTTGTTTCATTTCAAAACAAAGCACAATTATTAGATTCGGTTTCATTGGCGCATTTGGATGAAATTACCAATTTAGATTCGGCACTATTGAATCCTGATAAAGTAATTAAATTAGTTTTACGAAAAAAACATCTTAAAAAATTCCCTGAAGAAATTTTACAATTTAAAAATCTTCAGTATTTAGACCTGAGTAAAAACAGTATTAAGGAATTACCGGATTGGATCGGCGACTTAACACAATTGCAATATTTAGCTTGCAGCAAAACAGGTTTAGAACATATTCCCGGACAGATCGGCAAACTAAAAAATCTAAAATATATTAATCTTAACCAAAATGAATTGGTTCTTTTACCGCCTCAATTCGGCGAAATGGAAAAACTGGAAATTGCCGATCTGTGGAGCAATAATTTAACAGATTTTCCGGCCACCCTCGAAAAACTAAAAAAACTAAAAGTACTTGATCTGCGTAATATTTTGTTCAGCGATGAGCAGCATCGCTACATAACAGAGCTTTTACCTAATGCTACCGTGTATTTATCACCATCCTGTAAATGTAAGTGGTAGTTTAATTTTTATTTTGTATTTTTATAATTCATTAATTTTTTAAACATGAAGAAAGTTTTACTTAGCCTTAGCGCTTTATTTTTAGCGGCTGCCGCATCAGCGCAAACCGCTTACAAATTGCAGCCCAACGTTGCTGCAAAAGATTATATGGCCAACACCATTATCTTTAAAGTAAAAGAAACTTTAAGGAGCTCATGTACTGAACAGGGTGTAAACATACCTTCTTTGCAAAAAAGTTTTAATACCGTTGGCATTACATCGGTAAACAAAATATTTAAAAACGAGCAAGCTCCGCGCGAAAAATTTAATAAGTACGGCCAGCCTTTAACCGATCTGTCTTTAATTTACGAATGTAAGTTTTCAGGTTCCGCAAAGATCGAGAAAGTAATTAACGCTTTATTGGCAAGTAACGCTTTAGCTTATGCGGAGCCTCATTTTATTCCGGTTACAACTTATACACCTAACGATCCGCAGGCTACTCCCAGTTTGCAATATCACATCAATCGCATAGATGCTTACACAGGGTGGAACACAAGTAAGGGTGATACCAATGTTATTATTGGAATCACTGATACCGGTACCGACCCAACTCACTCCGATCTGCAAGGAAATATAAAACACAATTATGCAGACCCGATAAATGGTATTGATGATGATCTTGATGGTTACGTAGATAATTTTAGCGGTTGGGATCTGGGAGTAAATGATAACGACCCAACATGGCAAGGTAATCAGCATGGCGTGCATGTTTGCGGGATTGCAGCTGCTTCAACCGATAATGCAATTGGTGTTGCAGGAATTGGATTTAAAAGTAAATTCTTACCTGTAAAAATCGCTGATGCTACCGGTGCATTAATTGCAGCTTACGAAGGAATAAAATACGCAGCCGATCATGGCTGTAAAGTAATTAACTGCTCATGGGGCGGTACAGGGGGCGGACAATACGGACAAGATATTTGTAATTATGCTATTTTTAATAAAGATGCAATGGTTGTGATAGCAGCCGGTAATACCGGATTCGATCAATTGTTTTATCCGGCCGCTTACAATAATGTAATGGCAGTTGCAAATACACAATCAAATGATATTATTAATAACAGTTCTACCTATGGTTATTTTGTTGATGTAAGTGCACCCGGCACAAATATAAACTCGACTTGGCCGGGAAATAGTTATACGCAACAAACAGGTACTTCAATGGCATCTCCTGTTACAGCCGGTGTTGTTGCTATTGTTAGAAGTTTTTATCCTTCCTATTCGGCAATACAAGCTAAAGAACGTGTGAAACAAACAACAGATAATATTTATTCATTACCTATCAATAATGGACGAATTGATAAATTGGGCACGGGCCGTGTAAATTTAAAACGCGCGTTAACAGATCCTTTAGCACCCGCGGTAATTTATGATCAATTAATTATTACTGATAAGAATGATGATATTTTTAATTTGAATGATACAATTAGAATTGGCGGTTTATTCACCAACTACCTTGCACCAACAACGGCATTAACTGCAACTCTTATTCCAATTACTGCCGGTGTAACACCTTTAAATAACAACCTTTCATTAGGTGCTATTAGTATGATGGGTTCGGTTTCAAATACGGCAACACCATTTCAGTTTAAACTTACAAGTTCATTTGCACCAAACACTGTTATAACTTTTAGTTTAGTAATGCAGGATGGAAGTTATACAGGAAGAGATGTAATTACAGTATTGGCTAATCGTGATTATATTAATATTGCTGAGAATGATATCTCAACTACCGCAACAAGTAAAGGCAAAACATTTAATAGCGGAGCCGGTCAGGCGGATGGTTTAGGTTTCACTTACCTGGGAACAAATTTAATTTATGATGGCGGTTTAATGATCGGTGTCGATACCAACAGAGTTTCTGATGTTATCCGCGGCACAGGTGCAACTAACGATGCTGATTTTAAAATATCAACCAATATTTATCAAGTAATTACTTCTCCTAAAAGTTTGATGGATACTTATGCGAAATACAGCGATTCAGCTTCAGCATCAATTATTGGTATTGAAATTGAACAGCGCACGTATGTATGGAATTCTGTGCCGGATAAAAAATATGTAATATGGGAATATGTAATAAAAAATAATTCAACAACTACGTACACGTCAATGTATGCAGGTGTTTGCGCTGATTGGGATATTGATAATGCAAATTATGCCACAGATAAATCTGCTTATGATGCCACTAATAAAATGGGTTATAGCTGGAGCACTCTTGCCGGCGGAAAATATGCAGGCATTAAATTATTAACCAGTTTCGCTCCTCCGAATTTTTACGCGTTAGATAATGTTGCGGGTGGTTGCGGCGGTTATGATATTGCATCAGCATCCGGATTTCCAACAAGCACAAAATATAAAACGCTTTCACAAAACCGTTTAACTGCCGGCAGTTGTACAGTTTCCGGAACCGGTAATGATGTAGTAAATGTTATGAGTAGTGGTCCGTATACAGTTGCTCCCGGACAATACGCTGTTGTGGCTTTTGCATTAATGGGAGGTGACAGTTTATTGGATCTGCAAAACAGTGCGGCGGCGGCACAAATTAAATATGCAACAGTCGCCGCAACCGGAGTGGGGGTAAAAGAAATCAGTTTAGCAGCTAATTCAGTTTTAGTTTATCCGAATCCTGCAACTGATAAAATTTATGTAACCATAAAAAATAAAACTGAGAATGATCTGTTTGTTTATGATGTTAACGGAAAATTAGTTTATGAGAATAAAAATTCTTCCTCTTTTAGTATTGATACCGAAAAATGGAACAGAGGAATTTATTTTATAAAAATTTCAAATAAAGACGGCGTGAGTACTTCTAAGATCGTGCTTCAGTAATATTTTCTAAATTAAAAAGGAATCGTTTGCTATTAATTTAGTGAACGATTTTTTTGGACTAAACTTTAAATCCTACAAAACAAATATCATCAGTTTGCGTGTTATTCCCTTTCCATTTTAAATGCGCGTTCATCAATGCTTCTTTTTGTTCTTTTAAAGGAAGGTCATTTATTTGAAGCAGCAATTGTTTTAAACGGATGCGCCCGTAACGTTTATCGCTTGTGTTTTCTAATTGATCGGTAAAACCATCAGTCGTAAAATATACGATGTCATTTTTTTCAAGCTGAATCATAAAGGTTGTAAAATTATTTTCTCTTCCAACAGCATTAACACCGCCAATTGGTGTCCGGTTGCCTTTATATTCTGTTAATTCGTTATCGTGCGCTAAATAAAAATTATGAATGGCAGAAGAAAACAAAAGCATCCGCGTTGTTGAATTGAAAACCCCAAACGAAATATCCAGCCCGTCTAAAATTTCATCTTCCGAATATTTATTAAGCGCGGCTTGTAAAGATGTGCTCAGATATTCTAAAATTAAAGCGGGATCGGTGAAACCTTTTACTTCAACGGCTTGTTTAATATAATCGCTGGC
>DATMPR010000019.1:0-2791 GCA_035567575.1 Bacteroidia bacterium | reverse complement strand
AATACAGTTGGATGGTCGGTAATTGATTTCATAATGGATATTAATAGCAGTATTGGTATTAACAAACTATCTTTTTCCAATCCAATAAAAATTTATCCCAATCCTGTTTTAAACACCTTGCGTATTGAATCAGAACAGTATTTTGAAGCCGGAACTGAAATTGAAATCACAAACACTTTAGGGCAAACTGTTTTAAAACGTAGTTTCAATAAAGAAATAGATCTCACACAATTTTCATCGGGCTATTATACATTAAAAATTATTAGCCCAAATAGTGCTCAAATAATTTCCAAGTTTATTAAAGACTAAGTAATGTCAGCAAGAATCTATTTACGCAACTAAACGACAGAAATGAGCTGGATAAAAGATTTAGATGAATTGTCGCCAAGTGTTAAAAGTTTTATTTTATGTATGGCTTGCCTTATGCCTTTTTGGTATGTATCAATCTTCATTTTTAATCATGTCCTTTTCAATTTTCATAATCAATATTTAATCATGTCTTTATCTTTTTGTTTCTCTCTACTATGGTATATGGTAAGCTTACTTTTAAATTTTATATTTATTCTTATCTATTCAAGAGTATTTAATTTGGATTCTGAAGAAGTGCAAAGTGAAGAGCCTATCATTTTGGGTGGAGTTGATTCGATTATATATTTATGTATCGCAATTCTAATTTGTTATATTTCCAAAGAAAAATATGACTCATTTCAAATTCCATATCATTTTTTCAAATTCTTAACTTGGGCGTTTTGGTTCGCAGTAATTAGAGTTATATTTATTTCTGCTTGGGCAATATTAATTGCACTTTCTGAAAGACCGACACAAACTCAAACCACTTTACAACAATAACCCAAATGAATGATAAAAAAAATATGACAATAAAGTGGATAACATTAGCAGGAAAAGCCGAAGCTAAAAATGGTGTAATTACTTATACCCCGACAATTTCCAAAGACACTCAGGGCAACGAAATTGCTCAATATGCGACAGTAGCCAGCAATATTGAATTTGAAAACGGGACGATTAGTTTTAAAGTAAAACTTCTGGACAAAACCTCAAGATGTCAAATCGTTTTCAATTCTGGCAATAAACAAGTTCATGTCGGAATAAACACGAATCAATTTCTCTTCGGTATTATAAAATTTAACGGACAGCAATTTGAAAATCTTGACGTGACAGGAAGTTCTGACAATTTCAATATTGATGAAGAAATTGAAGTGATAATAAAAGTTTTTGGATCTGGGGTTTCTCTCTATATAGATGAAGTGCTTGTTGCATCAGCCTATACTATAATCGAAATGGCTCCTATTGAGTTATTTTTTACAGGATACGAAGGTAATAATATTGTTGTTTCTAATTTCAAAGTAGAGCCCGTTAAACCGAGAGCTTTTATTGTAATGCAATTTACAAATGAATACAATGAGTTATATGAAGAGGTAATTAAGCCCGTTTGCGAAAGTCATGGTTTAGACTGTAACAGAGCAGACGAGTTTTACACATCAACACCAATTCTAGCGGACATCATTACATCTATTAAGGAATGTACAATTATCATTGCGGATATTACTGAAAACAATCCCAATGTGTTTTACGAGCTTGGATATGCTCATGCTGTATCAAAGCCGACAATATTACTTAGCGAGAGAAAACGAGATAAACTTCCTTTCGACATTTCAAGTTATAGGACTATTTTCTATGACAATACGATAGCCGGCAAAACTAAAGTTGAAAAGAATTTAAAGAAGTTTCTTGAAAATATGCTTTAGGGCGACATTGTTTACTTACATAAAAAATGATAATTATGAAAAAAAGAAAATATACAAAGCGGACAGACGGTAAAGAATTGATACGGCATTTTCTTGAAGTAAGCCGAACAGTACTTGAAGGTGAGAAGCGCGCATCTTATCTCGCCTTCTTACATAAATACGAAGGAAAGGGTGTTTATGCCCTATATAGTAAAGGTGAACTTTGGTACGTAGGAAAAGCCTCAACATTAAAAACTCGAATTGACCAACATTTAAAAGATATGCACAAGGACAAATGGGATAGATTTGCAATTTATGTGTTCCCAGACTCTAAGGGTTCAAAGGAGGTACACCAATTAGAATCTTTACTATTAAAAATTGCGAAGCCTCCAGGAAATAAAAAAGACGGGAAACTTCCGGGTTCTTTGCAAAAGACTTTGGAACGGTTTTTAATAAACGATGCTAAAAACGAAATCAAGGAGATGATTCATGGCGTAAAAAATTCTGACACCGGCAAAGACAAGGACACACGACTAACAGCCAAAAGGCTTCGGACGCTTAAACGTAAAAAATTAGCAGATATTTTGGGCGTAACAGTAGGTAGAGTAAATCAATTATGGTATGAAGACTCGAATCTGACGGCAATGCGACAATATATAGTAGAGAAGGGAATGAAAAACAAAGTTCTTGAACACATAGACAGCAATGAATAAACCGCGACTACATAAACAAAGATCATACAGGACGAAAGCGTTAGCGTAATTTTATGGCAATAGAAACCGAGGAAAAAAAAGATTCTTATAAGACAGAAATTATTCTCGCAATAATATTTGTTATTTTTATTATTGTTGTATGGACAATTTCATGGTTTTATATTGACAAGAATATAATTTCTTCAAACAGTAGCATACAGACAAACGAAGCTGCAAGAGGAGTTTTCGGTGACAAATTTGGCGCAGTAAATGCGCTCTTTTCAGGACTTGCGTTTGCTGGTATTATTTTTACTATTTTACTTCAAAGAAAAGAATTAGAACTTCAAAGAGACG